>NZ_CANCWK010000064.1:0-6024 GCF_947381495.1 Limosilactobacillus galli
AAGTAGTACCAGCGGCCATTGATCTTTTGCCAGCCTTTATCCTGCCAAGCATTGGTTGGGTCAAAGTACAGCCAGTTATTATCAAGCCACTGCCAACCAGTCAGCGCCCAGGCATTATTTTGGTCGAAGTAATACCAATTACCAGCGCCAGACTTGAACCAGCCAGTCTGAGCAGCGCCATCGTTGTTGAAGTAGTACCAGCTACCGTTAATCTTTTGCCATCCGGTAACGTTTTGCCCGTTTTGGTTGTAGTACCAGTGATTGTTATTTTGATTCCAATGCCCAGTATCACCGGTTAGAAGATTTTGGTAATCAATAGAGAGATCGAGTTCACCATTGTAACCAGGAATAGTACCATGGGCATTGAATTGCCATGCCCCATAGCTTTGGTTAGCAAGATAAGAAGGATTATAGAGGTATTGAGCTACCCATGTCCGATTCTTGCCGACAGTAGCACTAACGTTGTATTGCCGGTCATAAGCAAGCGAAGTATAAACCGCGTGGTTGGTAAATCCAAGATTATTAAGTTGGGTCCAGAAACCATTTAAGTCGTTAGCTATTCCAGCATACTTAGTGGTGGTATCTTCCATATCGGCATAAATGCGCGTGTCCTTGCTAAGCCTCAATGCGTTCATTACATTAGCTAGGTGGTTGGCTTCACTAACTGCGGTATTCCAACTCCCAAAGTGGGCGTAGTGATACACTTGAATGTTCAAGCCGGCATTACGCGCATTGTTAATTTGCTGCCCAGCATATTGATTAGTGTATCCGGTACCTTCTGTTAACTTAACAATGACGGTCTTAACACCCGCATTCTTGAGTGAAACAAAGTTATTGTAATTCAGTCCTGCTTGGTATGCTGAAACATCGACCGCATCAACACGAGGATATTGAGAATCACCAATACTAATAATAGGTGTACCATCATAAGCAGTTCGTGCAGCAGCCTGAGAAACAGTATACTGAGCGGCTACTTTAGCTTGTGTTTCTTCAGCATTAGCGGTTGATACCGTTGAAGAAGTTGGGGTAACTGCTGAAGAAGAAGCTGGTAAAGTTACGGAATCAACAGGAGCTTCACTATTATTGGCATTACTATTTGATGGTGTTGCACTAGTAGATGCTTGCTGGCTTGCCGGTTGTTGACTGGTAGGTGTCGTTGCTGAATTATTAGCAATGTTTGTAACCGATGTTGCACCATTTTCAGTGATAGAATCAGCTTGTATATGGGTAGGTTTGGTATATGCTAAAGCCGTTAATGAAAATAGCGCTAAGGTAGATGCTAAATAAATATTGCGGTGCTTCACTTTTATCCTCCTAAATTAAATATAAAGTAAACAATAATATTATAGATGGTAATTGATTGCAATACTTTTAAAATTTCTTAACATCTTATTGAAGACTTTGTGAAGTAAAATTAAACATTCTCAAAAGCTGATAATGGGAGTATCATAATAGTGAATTATTTGAAAAAAGTTTATTGGGAAGGAATTATGATGAAAAATAGAGTGAAGCTTTATAAAGCAGGTAAACTATGGGTAACAGCGTTGGTTGCTGCTGCAGGGATTGCCTTTGCGGCTAACAACGCTTATGCTGATCAAACGCAGCCTGCTGACAGTAATGTTCAAATTTCTCAGGTAACGACTAACCAACAAAGTAGTATTCCTGATAGTATCAATGGTTACACCAAGCAACAGGACCAATCTGGTAACAACGTTTGGAAAAACCAGCAGGGACAAGCATTGAATGGTTGGCAAACTGCTGATAATAACTGGTACCATTTTAATAATGGTAGTGCCCAGACTGGTTGGCAAAATGTTAACAATAATTGGTATTACATGAATAAAGACAGCTCAGCCATGGAGACTGGTCTGAAGACAATTGATAATAATACCTACTATTTGAATACTAACCATGATGGTACTTATGGAGCAATGAAGACTGGTTGGCAAAGCGTTGATAATAACTGGTACCACTTTGCCGATAATGGTGCAGCACAAACCGGCTGGCAGAATCTTGATAATAACTGGTACTACTTTGCACCAACGGGTCAAGGCAAGATGCTAACGGGACTTCAGACGATTAATCAGAATCACTATTACCTAAATACTAATCATGATGGTACTTATGGAGCAATGAAGACCGGCTGGCAAAATGTCGATAATAATTGGTACTACTTTGCCAATAATGGTGCAGCATACACTGGTTGGCAAAGGCTTGACAATAACTGGTATTACTTTGCACCGTCTGATCAAGGCAAGATGCTGACGGGTATCCAAAAAATTGACCATGATTTGTATTATTTGAACACCAATCACGATGGTACTTATGGAGCAATGAAGACCGGTTGGCAATACGTTGGTAATCATTGGTATGGCTTTAAGAGCAATGGTGCTGCCTATACGGGTTGGCAAACGTTAAACGGTAATGTCTACTACTTCAACCCTAATAATGGCCAAATGGCAACGGGGGATGTAGTGATTAATGGTAGTCACTACTACTTTGAACCAGCCTCTGGTCATCAGATTAAGGGAATTGTTCTAGATGGTAACGGTCTTCTTAAGTATTATGACGTGAACACAGGAGCTCGTGCAACAAATCTAAGTTCTAATGGCAAGAACTATAGTTTTGATGCAACAACTGGTGATATTCAGACAAATGGCTTGGCAGATGGTTTAAACACGATTGCTAACCATGTTTACTATTTCAATAAATCATTAGGACGCTTTGTTGCAAACGCCTGGGAAAAGGTTAACAATAACTGGTACCATTTTGATAACCAAGCAGAGGCCTCTACTGGTTGGTTTGAATCACCTGCTCATAATTGGTACTTCTTTAATAATGATGGTTCTGCTAAGACTGGCTGGTTTAAGTCTGCTGCCGGCTTCTGGTACTACTTTGACCCACAAAATGCTTGGGCACTGAAGGACTGGCAGAAGATTAATAACAACTGGTACCACTTTGATACGATAAATACCTGGGCTGATACTGGTTGGTATAAGTCAGCTGCTGGTAACTGGTACTACTTCGACCCGGTTAACGCTTGGGCTAACACTGGCTGGTTCCGTTCTGGTGTTGGCAATTGGTACTACTTCGACCAGACAAATGCTTGGGCATTAACAGGGTGGCAAAAGATCAATAATAACTGGTACTACTTCGACCCAACAAACGCCTGGGCCGAGCGTGGTTATCACCGTATTAATGGGGTCGACTACTACTTCGATACCACTAACGCTAATATGTACCAAAATCGTTGGGTTAACGTTAATGGCTGGACTTATCACGCTGACAATAGTGGACATCTGTGGTTCCCACGGTGGTACTGCCAATTCTCACCGATCTTCACCGCTGATGGTTGTTCCGTATTTTCACTGGCAATGATGCTGAGCCCAAAGGAATACATCAACATTCCTTATGCGTTAAACCTGCTTTCAGCACGGCAAGCTGGTAACATTTATACTGGTGCCGGCTTCTGGCGGATTATTCAGCCGGATTCGCTGGTTGACTTAGCACACCACTTTGACAGTACGGTTACTAATATTTCTGGTAGCTCAATCAACGATATTATCAACATTGTTAACTCTGGTCGTCCGGTACTTTACTATGGTTACTCTAGCTTTGAGCAATCATACGCCTTCCGGAACCATGCCAAGGTGATTGTTGGCTACCAGAATGGTTGGTTCAGAGTTTATGATCCTTGCTATGCCTTAGAAAATGAAGGCCCACAGGGACGTAATGCATATGACTATGGTCCAAAGGGATGGATCACTACTGCCCAGTTAGCCCGTGAGTATGCTGGGCAAGCAATTACAGTAGATTAAAATGAAAACATTTATGAATCTTTGGTATGATAGATTCATAAATGTTTTTTGTTTAGGAGAGAAAAATGCAAGCTGTTTTAGTTTTAGCACATAAAAACATCAACCAAGTAATTGAGTTATCGGCTCTGTTAAGAAAAAAGTTTGAAGTTTATATCCATTTTGATAAAAAAGCTCACCTTAATGAGGACCAGCAGGACCGCTTGGTCGATTTGGGCGTTCATTGGATTGCCACTCAGGATGTCCATTGGGGAGCTTGGAGTATTGTGCAGGCAACAATTGATTTATTTAATTTAGCGTTGAAGGATAAGCGGATAACGTATTTTCACTTGATTTCGGGACAGGACTGGCCCACTAAAAATCTTGATGAAATATACCGCTTCTTTGAAGATAACGAACAATTATATATTTGGAACTACCCGTCTGCTGAATACAAGAAAGCAGGAGAACCACTTGTTGATTGGCAGAAATTTTATTTTGATTACGATCGTATTAACCGCCGGAGTAAATTCGGTAAAATTTACCACCGTTTAAGTATTGTTAAGCAAACTCTATTGCATGTGGATAAATTAAAAAAGTTGGGCATTGATTTAACACTGTATAATGGATCACAATGGGTTGATTTGCCACGTGATGCCTCAGCGTACTTAATTGATTATCTTCAAAAGCATCCTAATGTTGAGGAGACGTTTAAGACAGGTTTTTGCTCTGATGAATTCTGGGTACCGACGATCTTACGGAATAATACTGAATTTGCTCAGCGGATTGATACAAATAATCACCGTTATATCGACTGGCAGACACGTGATGGAAGCGCTCCAGCGGTGCTTGATGATCGTGATTATGATAAGGTTCGTAAATCAGATACCTGGTTTATGCGCAAAATTGAGTTTCCTAAGTCCAAAGGCTTGGTTGATAGATTAAACATAAGATAGTAGAGAGGAGAACAAGATGCCAGTCCTTAGTATAATTATTCCCAACTATAACAGTGGAAAGTTATTACAACGCTGCTTAAAAAGTATAGTTAAGAATCAGGCTGATATTCAGGTAGTTGTTGTTGATGATGGTTCAAATGACAATTCAGCTACGATAGCAGAAAAGATTGATCCACGGGTTCAGCTGGTTCGGCAAAATAATCAAGGGGTATCAGCAGCTAGAAACAATGGCCTAGCAAATGCTGATGGTCAATACGTAATGTTTGCTGATGCAGATGATTGTTTTGACCCTAACTGGGCTGACTATGTTCTTCCAGCATTAAGCAATTCTTCTGACCTTTTCTTATTTAATTACTATAATGGCCGAAAAAAAGTACCGATAATTGATCATTCTGCAGATCTGATTGGTACTGACTTTGCCAATCACCGGCTTAAGATGTTAGAAAATCCAACTAAGTTTTTGACGGTATGGGGAAAGGTTTTGCGGATGGAAGTAATTACGTCGCACCAGTTGATATTTAATTCTCAGCTTAGATTAGCTGAAGATGGTGATTTTATGGTTCGATACCTGATTCACTGTCAAAATATATTGACTAATGATCATTACCTGTATCATTACTTGGATAATGAAAATTCAGTAATGCGGAGCTTTGATGCTAATAAGGTCGCTGACTATCTAAAAGCTATGACAGTAACCACTGCGGCTGTAGAACAAACTCATGATTCTGCGCTTATTCATGCCAATAGTTTTTATATTTTGATGCACTTAAATGTCATGATGGTTAGGGACGTTTTTAATATTGATAATCCGGAGCCTTTTGCTCAAAAACTACGGCGCCTAAAGGGGACTTTGAAGGTTCCAGTCATAAAGACAGCGTTAGTAGATGTTCATCTAAATGAATGTCGTTCACCACGAACAGTGCCAATTTTGTTGTTGAAGATGAAATGTTATCGTTTGGCTGCATTGACATTTATTACTCGTTCGAAGCAAAACCATCATAATTAACAGTTACTTGGTATAAAAAATGTCCTCTAATATTCGGCTCTATGATATTCGGTAAGGATAAGATGATTTCTTATCTTTACCGTTTTTTGTTACTTGTTGTACCATTGATTTAAAAATGAAAAAGACAACTGTCTTAAGTCGTACAATACCCCTTAGGGTGACACTTGAAATAATAAAAGTGTCAGTCCTAGGGGGGTATTTTGTATTGTAAGTTATTCAACTATTGAGAAACTTAAGCTACTTAGTAAGTATCAAGAATCGGATTACG
>NZ_CANCWK010000065.1:0-5678 GCF_947381495.1 Limosilactobacillus galli
AAAGGTGAAGCTATAAATAACTATAGTAGTGCTCAGATCATAGCGACTAATGATTGGATGAATCACTATCCACGAGCTATATTTAATGGACATTCGTCAATGGACATCTATCGTAAGGCCTTCTACCAAGAGATATCACAGCTCCACCAACCAATAATCAATTGGTCAGTATTATTTATTTGAGTCCAGTGGCTAACTTATTCTTGAAATTTAGGCCTAACAGATATTTTAGGGAGTAGTCATCTCGCCCAAAAGAAGCTTTTACTTCTTGAGAATAATTTTTTATTATTTTATTTAGTACTATTTCAACCACCGTTTTGAAGTTTTTAATTAATCCTTTTCGCTTTTCTAGAGAGAAACTATTATCAACATCGTACATGTTGCTTACATAATAATGTACGTAATTATTATCTAATTTACTGTGATGAATTACTTTACTATTGATTTTATAAAATCCTTTTATTGTGGTTTGGTTATTAGAGTTAAACTTACAATTACTAATTAATTTTGTTGTAGTATCTTCGAGCTGATCATTTAAATTTAATTTCATTAGACATTCAATAATAGTTCTTTCCGTTAAAATAAAAGACTTATAATCACCAAGCGAAAAGTATTTCACGAGATTTAATAATTCTATACTAATAATAGGAGAATTATTAGGTTTGAATTTTATTAAACTAAATTGTTTGAATAAAATTGCTTTTTTCAAGGAAAACCGAATGAATTCAATATCGTATGACTGTAATTTAAACTTTGAATGGTGTTGAATAATACTTAGACATTCATTGAGGTCTTTTTTTATATTATCTAAGTTAGTGAGTACCATTATAGGAATCCTTTTTACGCAAATATTCGTCAATAAACAAATAAAGCTTCTTCTTGTATTGATATATAGTAGGTTCGTCACTTTTATTAATAATTCTTGTGGTTCGAGCTATGATAGTTGTTCTACTTTTTATAACATAATCTTTATATTTGACCGAAAAGACTTCTTCTAAAAAAGAAACCGTATCAACATTATTTTTAAACAATTCCTTGGATAGCAAAACTTCACAAGCAATTCCAATAAGTTTGTATTTTGGAACGATTCTATTTTTTAATTCATTTCTAAATATAACTAAATTATTCATTTCGTTCTTTCTCACTTTCATTACCATTAGTGCGAGATATCAATTCTTCTGTTATCGCTTCAATATCGGCTAAAGATTCTTGGTATTTAGTTGGAAGTGTACCACCTGTAATTCCAACTTGAATATCGTTAACAATATGACTTTCAGAAGAAAAAATGTCAAGTTCATTAACTGCTTTTTTAGATTCAAAACTATGTTTGATGCGTTCTTGCTTTTTACCTATTCCTAAAGGAACCATTGTATATATTATTCCAAGGCATTTTAAGCTTAAATCTTGGGTATCTATTAATCCTTTGATAGAGTTCTGTAGTGAATCAATACCTGTTATTGAATATCTATCTATGCGATTAGGGATAACATAGTAATCAGATGCATATAAGGCACTGTCTGTATAAACAGTAAGAGTAGGGGGACAATCAATAATTATATATTCATAATTTCCTTTTAAATTATTATCTTTTAAGAATTTACTTAACCTATATATGAAAGAGTAGTCACTGGATCTATTTGCAAGCACTAGGTCTAGGTCACCACATATTATATCCAAATTACTTGTTAAATTTGTGATTAATTCGTTGGGAGTGGGACTCGAATACCCTTTAGACACGCTCGTTTGAGGGGTGAAAAGCTTATAAATAGTTTTTCCCATTTTTTTAATTTTTTCTGTATAGTAATTGTATTCACATGTGTCTAATAATTTTTTCGCTTGTGTTTTATTTATTTTTTCACGATTTTGAATTAATGAAATAGTTTCCCCTTTCTTATAAAAATCAAGTAATCCTTGGGTACCGTTAAATTGTGGGTCCATATCTATAAATAATGTTTTATGATTTTTGTAGTTTGCGAGATAATCAGCTACACCAATACTAAGTGTCGTTTTTCCAACTCCTCCTTTCATATTAATAAAACTAATTACTTTACAGTTGCTTTTTTTCTCTGACATTTTACGCTGATCCTTTCATTGAGCTTATAAATAATTCAAAATAAATGAAAATTGAGTAGTAGTCACGCAAAAGACCATTCCTAAACCAATATAAATTAAGAATAGACTAAGAAATGAGCGGTTACTTTTATATGCTTTTCCCCCTGATATGAAAAGTAGTACTCCTAAAATGAAGAAAATTACTCTTACAAAGGTCATCACCTTATTCACTTCCTTTCTTCAGAAAATACTTTTTTAGTTATGCTCCACACTCCCGTCATCCCCGACAGTAGCCGTGTTTAGTATGCAAAGCTATCGTCATCATCGAAATCAGGTTCGGGTGCAGGAGTACTGCTGCTTTGACTGTCCTGATCATCACTGGAACTATCATCGTCAGAATCGTTGTAGCTGTATTCGTCGGAGTCGTTATCACTGTCATCGTTGTAGTCGTTATCACTGTCGTCGTTGTAGTTGTTATTGCTGTCACTGCTGGAATCAGTGTCCGCATCAGTGTCGGTGTCGTCACCGTATTCCTCGTCATAAGCCAGCAGCCAACCCAGGATCACACCAAGCTCGAAGTTATCACCGTCACCATCATCGTCGCCGCTACCGCTTGCAGAACCAGAGCTGGCGGCATTGGCGTTAGATGGCTTGATGTTTGAAGCCTTAGTAGCATCACTGTTAACCGTTCCGCTGGTGATTGCGTCGAACTTAGTCTTTCCACCGATAGAAACGAATAAGAACTTCTTGTGGTTTTCTGGGTTCATCAGGACAAGGGCGACTCTACCAGCTGGCGTTTTAATCTTGGCTGAAAGCTTATTAATTTGCTTGGTAATATCTGCCCATTGGTCCTTATCGCTATACATTGATTGGGAAACCTTGTCTTCAAAGGCACTGTCTTTCTTTGGCGTAATGGTATAAACAGTCTTGGATTTCTTAGAAACGATTGCTCCTTTACCCAAAGCGTTTTGGACGTTGGTCTGGACGTAAGATGTAGTCGGATCAAAGGACAGCTTAATGGTGGTTGCATCAAACTTTTTGTTTACCTGTTGCTTAAAAGCGGCTTTATCTTTTTGACCCAAATTATCGGGATTCTTAACAGCAATAAAATGGTATTTCAGTTTGGTACCTTTTTTGGCGTTTTTGTTAGCTTGCAGCGGATCAACATATCCAGTGAACTTGCCATTCTCAACAACGGCGTGACCAGCCATAGAAGTATTACCACTAACAAGGTTATTTTTACCGTCGCTGTTGATGGCCATGACTTGGTAGCCGTCAGGGGCGGATGAGGTACCTTTGATCTTCATCAAACCTTGCTGGTAATCTTTACTTCCACTAGCAGGGGTGACCTTACTGGAAACCTCTGTACTATATGCTTTAACATTATTAATTTTCTTAGCGCATCCTGCTAAGCTCCCACACGTTAACAGAGCTGCGCAAATTAAACCTATCTTTTTCATTTTGTTTACTCCCCCCAAGAGTGATCTTATTTTGATTCTAGTAATTCAATGATTTTATCCAGCTTCTTGTTTTGCTCCTGAAGGTCGTGGTGGAGAAGGATAGCACCAGGTGTGCTGTAATCCGACGCACCACGTTTCATGCTTTCTGTTAATTCACTCAAAGCTTTTTTGTATAATTCATCTTCGCTAGTTTCCACATTGTTTTGAGTACCTTCGTGTGAAAATGGTCCCATTATTATTACTCTCTTTCTTCTAACAATTTTTTGATTTCGTCTAGTTTCTTTTCTAGTTGCTCGTTTTGCTTCTTAAGCTCAGCAATTTCATCATCCCCAGCTGACTTAGTAAAGTAGCCAGTGATACTGCTAGTAAGCATCCCAATTAACCCTATGCCAATCAGCATATTAATGACTGCTGCCAATTTACCGATGAGAGTCGTAGGAGAAATATCTCCGTAGCCAACAGTAGTGGAAGTAACAATGGACCACCATAAAGCAGTAGAGAAAGATACTCTTTCAGAAATGCAGTATAGGGATGATGCAATTAGAATTACTACGATACTTGCATAGAGGTAGTACAGCAAACCATTAATTTTTAGGAATTTTTCCAGCCGGCCGGCTAGTCCAACAAGCCGCAATATACGTAAGACTTTAAGCAATCTTAGAAGACGACCAATTCTAGCGAGTCGGAATACAGAGGAAACCTCAGTAGCAGGAATAATTGAAAGCAGATCAAAAATATTATCTTTGAAGAATTTCTTTTTATCTTTTGCACAAAAGAATCTTACAAAATAGTCAATGGTAAAAATTATTAAGATTGCGTCATCGATGGCAACATATGGCATAGAATTTATATTGATTGTGTGGGCATAATCTAAGCCAAGTAGGAGAATTGAAACAATGGCAAGCAACGCCATGAAAATATCGTAGATGTAGAATTTCGATTTTTTCATGATTACTAAATAATTACTACACCGCGGATAGCAAAATCGTTGTAACTATGAACATGAATATCCGGATATTTTTTATTTAAGGAAATCAGCTCAATATTCCCGTCAGCTAATTTAAGCTTTTTGACAAAGAAATTACCGTCAACTTCAGCAATAACAAATTGATTATTTCTTACTTCAGCTTTGTTGATTTTATTAACATAAATAATTTGGCCGTTATTGAATACCGGCTCCATAGAATCACCATTTACACGAACAGCAAAATCATGGTCAGGTACGTTTCCTTCTACTACAACTTCTTCTGGCTGGTCCTCATCCTCAGGAATATACTCGCCAGTACCAGCAGAAACCGCACCGTAAAGATATACAATATGCTTATTCTCACCAATTTTGGATGAATAAGCATTTTTTTGTTGAATTAATTGCTTGTTGGCATAATTAAATACATGCTTTTGTCGATTAGGAAGTAATTGCTCGTAAATATCAATCAATGCTTGCGAATTATTATCGGAAGTTGTTGAAGGGAAGAAGTCGTTGATACTAACGTGGAATATGCTTGCTAAGTCATACAAAGTATCTTGATTAGCTTTACGTGCGCCTGTTTCGTACCTGTTAACAGCAACACGTGATACGCCTAATTTTTCGGCAAGTTCTTCCGGCGTTAGATTTCTTGCTTCTCGCAATTTGCGAATCCTACTACCGACATAGGCAGCTAGATTTTCCATATCTATTCATCTCTTTTATAATCTTTTAACAATAGTATATCATTTCTGTACCATTTGGGTACTAAATTATAAAAAGAAGTAAAAAAGTATTGCTTTTGTACCATACTGGTACTATTATATTGTTGTACCGTAATGGTACTGAAAGGCGGTGAATATATTGCAACTAGTTCTCTATGATTTACGCAAGAATAAGAAGAAGATGACTCAAGCGGAAATTGCAAATTATTTAGGAATTTCTACTAAGACGTATCGCAGTAAAGAGTTAGGCAATTCTGAATTTACAATGGATGAAATGTTTAAGATTGCTAAGCTCTTCAACATGCGTATTGACGATATTTTTTTGCCCCGTGAGTACCACATTGGTACAAAAGGAACGAAATAATATTTTTACGGTGGTGAGGAGAATGAAACTAACAATAAAGGCTCTTTGTCAATCGGTAAGGATGAAGAGATTTTTGAGAACTAGACTAAGCCACTTTGGCTTTTGGTCTAGTT
>NZ_CANCWK010000066.1:0-5534 GCF_947381495.1 Limosilactobacillus galli
AAATCAATGGTACAGCAAGTAACAAAAAACGATAAAGATAAGAATTCATCTTATCCTTACCGAATATCATAGAACCACAATAAAGGGGGATGAAAGATGAAACTTTCAGACCAAAAGCTTCCACCTGATCTATTGTTAGCAGTTAATGACGAAATCAAACCGTTAATAAACAAGGTCATGAATGTGGTAGATCAGCCAAAGTATTCTTACAAACAAAAAGAAACAGCGCTTCATGTGGTGAATGAAATGCTGTTTCATAAGTTGGTTACTAAGTCGGAAATTAAGAAGGAGTTAAGAGATTAACCAAATGTTTTTAATAATTTTTGTTTCTGGAATTACAAGTATAATAGTATCTTTTCTTCTATGTAGTTTACATGTGCTTTTTATTAATAAACTAATAAAACGCTTCTTCGATCAATATGAAGAGGTCAAAAAAGAAGAGATTAGAAACAGGCTTTGATGAAGTCAATTCCTAAAGGTGTAACTGTAGCCAGTCCCTTTATTAAGGATATATCGATATTATCTACCTTGGTAAAAGATGGAGTATAGGGAATTCCGCTATTTTTAGCAACTTTTTCAAGAATATCAAGTTTTCTATTAACATCTAAGCGTCTACTTCTAGCTTGGTGATAGGCTTCCTTATAGCTCTTAGAGTTTTGAAAAATTTTGTCATAATCGAAGCCAGATAATTGTTCTTTGTATGTATATCTAATTAGCCCTAGTCTAGCCAGATTAATTATTGCAGAAGAATGTTCTTTATATTTATTCTGACTATCCTCAGTGGCAGGTATCTCAGTTAGATAATCTTTATATTTAGTTTTAGTTACTTGTTCACGATATTTTATGATCGCAATACTATTTTTGTTTGAATGAATTTCACTAAGAACCTGGGCATCAGTGCTAGTCATCTGCTTGATAAACTCTACAAAAGCTGGATGAACATCGGTTACGCAGTTTTTATCCATTGAACTAGCAATTAAACGAGCAAACATTTTCCTTAATATGGATTCATCAATGTAGTATTTAGAAGCTTCTAATGCTGGCCCAACAATGCTGAGCTTGGGATCGGTAATATTGTCTTGAGGAATCTTAATGATTTCGTTTGCAATTTCATTTTTATAATCTTCAAGATCTTGTTCCATTTGGATCTTTCTCTTTTTAGCAAATAAATCGAACCTATATCCTATGGAACCATACCAGATATTTTCCAATGATTTTAGTGGCCCAGATAGGGTTCCTGCTAATACGGCTCCAGAAGCAGTATTAATAATTGTTTGAAAATCACCCATGTGGTTTCAGCCCTTTCATATAAAGCAAAAGATTACATTATAAGTTTACTACCTATTGTAAAGACTACAACGATGCTAATGAATCTAGCCTTAATAAGATTATGGAGATTGCAGATGATTTAGTTATTAGTTTGGATGTGTTTACTGGCACAGATAGTGATTTGGAATCATACCAGAGGAGGAATGAGATGAGTTGGAAGGATAAGCTGCTGTGGTACCTAACGGAAACAATTGCTGTTCCGGTGATTGTAAGTGTTCTTACCACGTTGCTATTTCAGATGTTTTTCTAATAGATACAATACAAGGTTGGTTAAAAGCGTTATCACAATCGGTGTCATAACACTTTTATAGATGAAAATTCTCAGGTGCTCCCAATGCCAGTCTTTATAGTGCCTTCCCTTGTCGGTGACATAGGTACCGTTCTCTGGGCGCCAGTGAGTTTTCTCATTTGGCTCGGGTAAATGATGAGTACCAATTAAACCAAAGTCTCGCAATTGATAGAAATAATACTTATCGTATTCGGACTGTTGCTTGATTAAATCGGTACTAGCCAGGCCGTGATCAGCCCTGTTAGATAAGAAGATGATCTTCTTCAGTAACTTTTTCTCTTTACGATTAAGCACGATACTATCTAGTTCCATTATGATTCCTCCGTGATATTTTGATAACTCAATTATATCAGTGGGAAGAAAAAGTCATCTTGAAGGGAGTTGATTATTATGATGGCTAATTCATGGAAGACCGTTCCGGAGATCTGCGCCGACTATGGCATTAAGGACAAGACATTCTATGCCTGGGCAGATAATTGCAGGTCGTATCCCGAATACCGGGACGCTATTATTTGCCCGACTGGTAAGCGGACGTTTGTTGATGAGGATAAATGGCAAGCGTTCCTCCGGTTCATGTCAGATGAGCGACGTAAGAAGCTGTTGGATCCACATCTTAGGGAGGTGAGTTCATGAGCTTTACGACGTTGATTTGCCTACCTTGGATCGTGATTATCGTAATCTTCTTGGTTGCAACGATATTTCATGTCATTCATCACGATCACATACTTAGGCCGAAGTACCGCAGTAAACATGGAAGGAAGTGAACTGTAATGAGTAAAGCAATTTCATTTTTAGTTGGTGCATGGTGTTGCTATTGTGCCATGATTGGCAGCTACGGCGGAGCAATCGCACTACTACTGATTTATGTGTTGATCGCGTTTGACCCGCTTGATCCGCGTGAACACAAAAAGGTCGCCAGTGCTGGTGACACTGATGACCAAAGTATTAGAACAAAACTTTACAAAGGAAGTATACCACATGAATAAAAAAGCGGACAGCCTCGTTGCGCTGCCCTATTTTGCTAGACTGGTCTATCACTACGCCCGCCAGCTTGATAAAGCCGAGACACGCAATGAGCGGCTATGGTTAGCCAACACAGTCTACAGTTGGGCACAAGCAATCATGGAGGCTGCGGAAGAGATTAAAGATACTGTCTATCGTGAAGAAGGAGTGTACGATCATGGCTCAAAGAAGAATGTTTAGTCAGAAGGTTACTGAGACGGACAAGTTCCTGGATATGGCGCTTACTGCTCAGACGTTGTACTTCCACTTGGGGATGAATGCTGATGACGATGGCTTTGTCGGCAACCCCAAGTCCATCAAGCGAATGATTGGTGCTTCTGATGATGATCTTAAGGCACTTGTTAAGAAGGACTACATCATTGTCTTTGATGATGGTGTGATTGCCATTAAGGACTGGTTGGTATCCAACTATGTCAAAAAGGATCGGTACACTACGACTATCTATTCTGATGATCGTAAGTTACTGGCCATTGATCGTAACAAACGGTACCAAATTGCCTCTCAAATGGATCCAAGGTGTATCCAGTCTGGAACCGATATGGAACCAGAACGGAACCACTCTGGCTCCAATCCGGAACCAAAACGGATCCAAAGTGGTTCCAAAAATTTTTCTTCAAAAATGACTGAATCGTCTCAAACCGTTGAGGGACAAGGGAACCAGCCGGTGGAACCAGAATGGAACCAAAATGGCTCCAAAGTGGATCCACAGGTTAGGTTAGGTAAGAGTAAGGATAAGTTAAGTAAGAGTAAATATAGTTTAACTAAGACTACTAGTACTAGTAGTGCCGAAGCCAAACTGAAAAAACTGCACATCAAGCTTAATCCGAATCAACAGCAGATCCTTGCAGATTACATTGATGATCTGTCACTAGAGGTTGTTTGCTATGCCATTGACTCAATGGCCCAGAATGCAGAGACTCCACGCTTTAATTATCTTGGCTATATTCTTAGTCGATACCAGCAGAGCGGAATTCATACCCTACAGCAAGCGCAGGATGATGATGCGATGTATCACGGCAAGCCGGTTCATGTAAATGGGCCACGCATCCCCATTTACAAGATAGGGGAGTGATCTTATGGCTATGATCTACTCAGTTTATCGTGGTGAGCACTTTCTGGATGTCGGCACCTACAAAGAATTGTGTGCACGCTGGGGATGGACGCAGTCTTATATGCGTCAGATGTCCACGGAATCGCGCCACCGCCGTCTTGGTGATCGGGCACTTAAGATCTATCGGGTATGTAACGAGCAAAACCTGTGATTGGAGCATGAAATGGAAAATCTAGTAATTATGCATAATCGGCAAGCAGTTACAACAAGCTTGCAAGTAGCAAAGAGTTTTGAGAAGCAACATAAAAATGTCTTACAGAGTATTCAGAATTTGGCAGCTGAAAATTCAGCTACGAGAAATATGTTTGTAGAAGGAACTTATGTAAATCGAGGTAAAGAATATCCTATGGTTTACATGAATCGTGATGGCTTCTCATTATTGGCCATGGGCTTCACGGGGGCCAAGGCATTGCAGTTCAAGCTAGCCTACATTGAAGCCTTTAACGAGATGGAAGATAACCTGCGCCAGCATCCCCAACCGCTGACGTTACCAGAACAAATTCAGATAATTGCTCAGGGCTATGACGGTTTGGCCAAGAACGTTGAAGATATTAAGAACCGGATGGGCCTGCCAGGTAACATGGCTCATACCTTCAGTAAACGACGTAATGCCAAGGTGATTGAGGTACTGGGTGGTAAGAAGTCAAATGCTTATGAGGATAAGACAGTTCGCTCCAGAGTATATCGAGCATTGTTTAGCTCATACTGCGAAACCTTTAACCAGGATCGTTACAACGACCTGCCGATGAAGAACTTCGATAAGGCGTTGGCGTTTATCGAAAATTGGTATCCGCCATTTGAACTACAGCAAGTGATCCAAGATGCTAATGCACAAATGACGATTTTATAAAGATCAAGAATGAGGTGTACGAGATGAAAACTACTGAGTTGGAAACAACAGTTAAAGCTTTGAACGATGAATTTAGGATCAGCAAAAGCAAGGTGTCTGACCACGATTTGCTGGTGATGTGGGGGATGTACGAACTAGCGCGAATTGATCAAAGAATGTGCGGCAAGTATACGATCCGCTGCCATCGTCACCAGATGAACAAGGATAAGCAGAAAAAGCTGGCAAATGCGGTCATCGAGTACTCAATGACTAAGCCTGAAGAACGGGGGCAGCTTGATGGAACTAAATAACTACCTGCGACCGGGCTATGCTAAGCGACAACAACGTATTTACCTGGATCGGCTGAATGAAGAGCTGTTTGATATTTATCAGACCATTCTTGGTCATCAGCTTTATGACCAGCATTGTGATGCTTGCCTGTCATTGCCAGTTGATCCAGAAGGGTTAAATGGCGACTATAGCCCAATGGAGGATCGCCTTTACCAAGTTTTTGAGCATGCTGATGGCACAGCGGTGGCTGAGAAGTTGATCGGCATGATGAGGAAGGCTGGCTGGAAGATGAGTTACTACTTTGAGGATGGCTTAATGATGATCAATGTGGAGGAGAACGAAGGCTAATGAGCAAAACAACGGTAACCAAAATTACGACAACAAATGGTAAATTTTATGCTGATAATAGCGTGGATCAAGTCCTTGAACATCTTAAAACTATGCCTCGATGGCTTGCTTTTTATCAGCTTGAGAAAGTTAGTATTCCTTGTGGGAAGTTCCCTAATATTCGTTTCAAAATGCACTTCAGAATAAGCAATAGAGTAGCTATCAAATCATCAAAGATTGTCAGCATTTGCGATATGGGTGTCAACACCGATTTTAAAATGTAGGATTTCACCGGTTTAAAAATGTAGTTTTTCACCGATTTGTTTCTGTTGTCT
>NZ_CANCWK010000067.1:0-5223 GCF_947381495.1 Limosilactobacillus galli
AGGGGCGTGAACCGCAAGAAACCGCGGCTCACGCCCTTTCATTTGTTTTCAATACGTATCGTTATTGACTGCTTACTCCAAATAAAACTGAACAGTGCTATAATCTTGCCCGTAAACAGCTTCTAAGATGGAAGTGATTTCTATGTAAGCAAAAGGCTGAGATTTTATCGGTCATCTTTTTACGAAATACTTCTATCTTAACTGATAACTAATACCCAGACTACTTAAAATTACCGTCCAGTAATTTATCCCATTTTTCAAATCTTTCAAAAAGCTGCTCCTGTTTTTCAAAACAATCTCTAAGAAAAGACATTAAAGCATCGCTTTTTAAAATTTTAGGATTTAATACAATATATTTTGCCCTACCTGCTTTTAAAATATCAGATTGATCGCTAACATTTCTGTAATCACCTGGATAAAGAGCTCCCACGTCTAAAATTGAATTAGTCGCTTTGTAATGAAATATTTTATACTTCCTATATTTAGCAGTTTCAAATGGGTAGGGACTAAAAATTTGATCATGATAAGAGTTAAGTTGTCCCAATGCCCCACCTTTTTTAAAAGAGTTGATATCTTTAAGTCGCCTATATTTAGTATCTAAGATAATGGCATTTTGAAAAATCATATCTTGATCGTAAATTTCTATCCTAATATCCGGCCGATTATGACTAGAACTATACCATAGTGGATCAGAGGGCGTTACCTTATTTGCTTCATTTGGTCTAATTACACTGTCATACTTTACCTTTAAGTTCATATGATATTTAAATTTTGAATTCTTAGTACAACACATATACACACAAGTACCTGATTTTAATCCGCTAAAATCTAGGTCCTTATTATCATATATCCAACCTTTCTGAGGCTTAAATCCTAGATTATTTAAAGCTTCAAGCACCTTTATATATCCCCATATCTCATATAAAAGATCAGTTCTATGCCAATAATACTGATATTGTCTTTCAAACCGAGGCTGAAAATTAGAGTCATGTAATAACTTCCATTGAAGATCCCTGAAAAAAATATATCTATGATCTAAATAAGCATTAGCTACTCCACCAATATCATATACAGCTTTAATATCTTTTAACCATGTATTACTAAGAATATAGTTTATCTTTAACCTATACCTATTAACTAAATCCAGATCCTCTTGTATTGAAGAACTATTTACCCTACCAGCAATATTTAAAAGATTACTCTGTATGTGGTTTACAATGTTCAGAACATCAATTAACTCTCGCTTTAGAACCCCGTTCTCGGAAGTATTAGCTGTTAACTTATAATTTTTCAAATACAGTGCGTTGTTCCTCTTCTGCATACTCATCTTTATCACGGATCTATTGTCAATAGAGCGCTTTACATTTCTTGACCACGCATAATAAGGAGTAGTTTTAACCCTTGGCGATTGTGATATGAGATATGAATTTGAGTTAAACTTCTTATAATTCTCATGTAAAATACTTAACGCCTGCAACTCTTCAAAAGATAAAAAAGCTGAATAATTAGATAAACTTCCATTAACATTAGCACGAAACGAGCGAGCTAATCCTTTCACTGTATTCTCTACATCTTGCCGCATTAACTCCAGGGAACTTTCTGAAAGAAACTTTGGCACTATTTTTAACCAACTATACTTAATTGCTTCCGGCGTTACCAGTTTTAATCTATACAGTCCGGGTAAGTATTTTTTATCATTTTGTCTGTGATCATAAATATAGTATGGCCTATCGCTTGCTTGGATAAATAATCCACCATCATCATGGTTAATACGTTCATCTAACAATAGGTCAAGCCCATCCATATATAGTTTCCCATTGCTGGGCTCCTTGAAGAACAAACTCCATTCTGAATTCTCATTAATCGTTAAATGACTACTATTTAGTTCATCATCGCTAAATAAAAATTGTTTTTTAGGTTGGCCTTTTTCTTCTAAAAAAATATTATCTTGCATAACCATTTGCTACTAATTCCCTTACCTTAACCAATAACGTCTCTCGACATGTTGTAAAATCAGATAAATCAGAATATTCGTCTAAGACATCGATAATTTTTCCTTTTAATTTTTGATCTTTTTCATTAAAAGACATTAATGGAGAAAGCATTGTATCTGTCCCACGTAATTTGGTAAGTATTCGTTCAGAGATCTGCCAATCCAATGCTTTGTCTAACTTATCATAATAGTTAGAGGGCAACTTATTTAGGAAATTTTCTATTGACTTTATATTTCGCCAACTGATTCCAATGTTGGGAAGAACTTGATTTATAGTATTGTGTAGATCCCAGAAGAATTCTAACTGTTCTTTACTTAAGCTTACCCCATGAGCAGAGTAATTTAGTAGTTTCACCGGAAACTTTCGCCAAGACTTTTCCTCTTGTTTTTGTTTTAAATTCTCTACCTTCATATCTTCACGTTTATAAAACGGAAGAGTTTTTAATTGTATAACATTAGCTCTATCCAACAACTTATCCGACAATTCAAATGTTGACTCATCAATATTCATCGTTCCAATAAACCTTACGTTTTCAGGAATTAAAAGTTTAGGTGGATATATTGCGCTATTGTACAATCTGGCTTCTAAATATTTATTGTATAAAGTTAGATATCGCTCATTGCTATCTCTTTCTAAGACAGACAAGAATTGTGAAAAATAATACTCAATTCTTGATAAATTCATTTCATCTAAGACAATTAGATAAATCTGATTGCTGTCTTTCTCTGCTTTCAGTAATGTATCAACTAATCCAGAATCACTTGGGCGATAATTATTATTCATTGTATCAGCAAAACCGAGTAAATCAGCATCATCTTGCCATGATGGCTTCACAGATATAAATTTAAATTGATCGGAGGCTTCATCAATTCCCAATGCTTCTGCATATGCACGGATTATTCTAGATTTTCCTGTACCGCTAAGTCCTGCAAGAATAGTTAGTAGATTCGACTTAATAGATGTGTGAAAGTTAATAATATCATCTTCATCAAGAAGAAGATGATACTTAGATGACCTAATCACACTATTAAATTGATCAAGAAATAGTAGATCTGTATCTTGGGTCTTATTAGTATCAGCAACATCATTTTCTTCTCCAACTAACAGAGTTGTAAAACTTGCAAAATTTTCTAGCTGGTTTTCTTCTTCCCTTAAGTACCGTGTTGGAATAAACATAATATTATGTCTTGTATCGTCACTATCACCATTATCGTAATAGTAATTATCCATCTTAGGGTTTCGATTAATCTTACGTACTGTTATTGGATTATTTTTATTGGGCTTTTGATATTGAATGCTCTCTATACCATCAGTACTTACCGCTGTAACATCTTCGTATAGCACCAAAGATGAAGCACTATCTTCAGAAATCATAAAAGAACTAATACTATCTTTTTTACCGCTTATCATGCTTACGGTATGAGATAAGATAGTCTCTCCTGCTAATAGCTTATCAGTAATTTTCTTAGAGTTATTTCTCTCATCAGATAGTATTGGCACTTCCTCAAAAGTATCATTTACTGAAAAGTCACTATTTTTAATATGAGTCTTAATATCATAGGCAAATAGATTCCTCTTGTCAGTACTATTAATTTTAAAAATAAAAAGTTTATTTCTTAAGTACTCTTCTAATGTTTCCCTTCTAGTATCCTTGTCGTCATAAAAATTATCTTGGAATCCTAGCTTTTCAAGTTCATTAGGATATACGTGAATCTGAGAGTTTTGATACTCTTTTTCCAATGAATTTAGTATCTGCAAATTAAACATTATATCCTCATTTTTATCAAAAAAGACACCTCCATCGTCGGAAATATTTCCATAATTATCTGCACGATTCCATGCACCAATAAATATTTGACTCATTATTTTTCCTCATTTCCATTTAACATTTGTTCTAATTCATTTATGTTGTCTATATAAGCTAAGTGATTTTCTCCAACTTTATTAATTAGCTCTATAATATCTTTTCTGGTCACTTCACCATTAAAAATAATAATTTTTTCGTATGCAGTTAATGGATCATCTAACTTTGAAATCAAATTATCAATTGATACATAGCTTATTATTTGACTATCTTTTACGTTCATATATGTACTATTAACCGCAATTTGTAGCCTGGCTGTTCTTGGAATTTTTATTGAACCATATTTAAATCCAATCGGCATACCAATTAGTATGTAATTTCTAGCCGCTAACCGGTCTATTTGCTCTTGAAGTTTCACAGTTTCTTCTCGCAAATTAGTATTTTCCTCTTTTAAAGTTTTCTCATTTCTTAGAGTTACTTTTAATTTTGACTTTAGTGATGTGATTTCTTTTATATATATGCCATTAACACTCCTTGAGCTATTTTTCAAAGTCAACTTAGATTTTAAGTCAGATATATTATCAGCCATTTTTTTGATTTGCTCATTTTGGCTAGTGATAAGCTGACTATTCTCTGAATTTATACCTTCTAGCTGATCAACTTTTACCTGCATCTTTTTTACAACTACTGCTTCAGACTGATATTTATTATTTAAGCTAACTATTTTATCTTTCTGCTTTTCAATAACCTTTTCTAAGTGCTTGTTATCATTTTTTTTAACTGATTTTTGCCCTGTATCATTTGATATTTCCTTGCTATTTGATTTAATATATTTACTTTTGTATAAATTGAATGTCTCACTATCTTTTTTTAGGTAAGCTCTACATAGTAGAGAAATAGTGTCATTGTTTTCGGAATTATTATTCCCAATAGTACTTACTTCACTAATTATTGCCTTAAGCACTTTGGGTGCTACGTTATTTTGAATTTTTTTATTTATCAAAAATGCTCTATATTGAGCATTTATTTTTTTTGAGGGTGACCCTAATTGCCCACCAGAATTTCTGATAATATTTATAAAGTTTCTATCTGGCATAATATTAAGTAAAAAATTCAGTCTATCATCGATTTTCACCAAATATACTCCTCTCATAAGTGACATATTTAACTAACGTAATTATCATAACCTATCCAATTAGCGTCCAAATAAGTTTCCTGACTCTTTTGTCTATATCTATTTCCCATACTAGTTTTAAAGCAAAACAGGGTTAATTGAATCCACAAATTTCACCTAACTCCATTGATTATTGATAGTTAATCTCTTTTCTGTCTGTTTCCCTTAGTTGAGATCATTGTTGCCATCGTTATGATCATCATCGTTGAGGTAATCATGGTAATGGGCATAGCTGTCATCGTGGTGGTGCA
>NZ_CANCWK010000068.1:0-5115 GCF_947381495.1 Limosilactobacillus galli
TAGACCAAAAGCCAAAGTGGCTTAGTCTAGTTCTCAAAAATCTCTTCATCCTTACCGATTGACAAAGAGCCTTTATTTTTAAATTAATTTTGTTATTGCAAGAGATAAGAGTCCAAGAAGTAATTATTGTCAGATTATTGTCAAAATTATTATGGTAGGCTCGCACCTACTATTCCATCGCCACTTAGAACGATTTACCTCGTCCGTGGTCCGTTTGCAATCTACCCCTAGCCGTGCCATAATACGGGCAACGCAAAATAAAAGATGTCAGTGAGCATCATTTTGGAGGTCAATTGAATATGCAACAAACAAGTGCGCAAATTGGGCACACCATGACGAAAAACCAGAAGTGGGTGATGGCATCCACTGCGGCGGGCTTTTCACTGGAGAACATGGATATCATGTTTCTTTCCTTTGCCTTAGCACCGATCATCGCCGAATTGCACATCTCAAGTGCAGCGGCCGGGTGGATCGGGTCGATTACCAACCTCGGTATGCTGGCCGGTGGCGCCATTTTCGGGCTTGTCGGCGATCGTATCGGGCGGGTCAAAACATTCACCTATACGATCTTTATTTTTGCTTTTGCCACCGCGGCAATGTTCTTTGCCCACACCCTGCCAATGATTTATACAATGCGGTTCTTGGCCGGGATCGGGGCCGGTGGTGAATACGGCGTCGGCATTGCCCTGATCGCAGAGAACTTCCAGCCGGGACTGATTGGCCGGCTGACCTCGCTAGCAGCGATTGGCGGCCAGGTTGGGGCGATTTTTGCGGCCGTAATGGCGGCTTACATTATTCCGGCATTTGGTTGGAATGCCCTCTTCCTGCTAGGGGTAATCCCCGTGATCCTGACATTCTTCATCCGGCGGCACGTCTATGAGAGTGACGAATTTCTTGTTGCCCACGCTCATGCTGTCAAAACTCACGAGAAGATCGCGGTTAGCCGGCTCTTCGCTACGCCGGCGCTGGCCCTGCAAACGCTGGGATTGATGGTAATGACAATTGTCCAGATCGCCGGTTACTTCGGCCTGATGAACTGGTTGCCGTCGATCGTCCAAAAGCAGCAGGGACTGTCGGTTGCCGGCTCGTCCCTCTGGATGGTCGCCACGATTGTCGGGATGAGCATCGGAATGATGGTCTTCGGAACAATCATGGATAACTTCGGCCCCCGCTGGGCATTCGGAATCTTCCTACTCGGGTCCGCATCGGTCATGTTCACGATCCTGATGGTCAAGAGCGCCGTTGCCTTGATTCTGGCCGGATCGCTGATTGGTTTCTTCTCTAACGGGATGTTCGGTGGCTATGGGGCGGTGATCAGCCGGCTCTACCCAACCGAGATTCGCTCAACCGCTAACAGCATCATCATGAATGTCGGCCGGGCAATCGGCGGCTTCTCTTCGGTGGTTATTGGCTTGCTGATGGACCACTACAGTCTGGCGGTCACGATGGGCTGCCTGTCCGCCCTCTACATCCTCTCCTTCCTGGTCATGCAGGCTTTACCGGGGATGCGGAAGTTGGCACACTAAAATAAGATTAAAAAATAGCGAAAATCCGCACGGGGTTTTCGCTATTTTTGGTTTCGTGGTAGGATGAGGACAAAATAGGTGAGGTGGTAGATATGAAAATAATTACGGCGAAGACAGCTACGGAGGCCAGTGCGCGGGCCTTTGATATTGTTAATGAACTGATGCGGCGTGACCAGCTGCAGGTGATGGGGCTGGCGACGGGAAGCACCCCGCTAGACCTGTACAAGCAGATCTGCGAGAGTAACCTGGACTTCAGCAGGTGCACGTCGGTTAACCTGGACGAATATGTGGGCCTTAAACCGACGGACCCACAGAGTTATCACTACTTTATGCAGGAACATCATTAAAGAAGCGTCATAATGGACGCAAACGTAACTAAGTTAATTGAATAAAAAGCAGTTAATAACGATACGTATTGCGAATAAAGTAAAAACGTAAACCACTGATTTTCGATGGGCTATAATGCCCTCCAAGTATACAAATGAAATAGAAAATTCATCTTATATCTGGAGGGCATTTTTCTGTGAGCAGTCAATAACGACGTATTGTAAACAGAAAAAGGGCGTAGACCACCGATGGATTCACGCCCTCTAGCTTAAATGCGATATTCTTGTTGTACTTTCTAAATTGTATGGTTAATATACGCTTTTATTTACTCCACACAATCTGCCGATAATTATCCGCAGCACTATGCCCAATCACCTGATCGTTCAAATAAATGTTGGTCTTGCAGCCTTTCTGCACAGCGGCCTGATTGAAGTTAGCGAGGTCATTATCCATCAGGGTGCTGATCACACCGTTCTGCAAAATATCAATTAGAAGACTACGCCGGGACTTAATCAGCTGGAAGATGTCGTTGTTGACATTGACCCGGATGGTGTGCTTGCTGGTGTAGGTGATCTGCTTGATACTGGTGAAACCACGGAATTGCTTGTCACTGGACTCGTACTGCTGGCAGTTATCGAGATAGCCGGCGATGTCGCGGTTGGCCAGGTCGAGATTCTCTGTGCTGGCGGCCTGGACAGTTGGCAGGGCCGGGGCCTGGTTAATGGCAACGGTGGTGGCACCGGCAATTCCCAGGCTGGCGACCAGGGTAACGATTAATTTACTGAATTTATTCATAATTATTTCTCCCATGTTGACACACTGCCTATTATGAACGCCCGCCGAGCCACGGACAAGGGTAAGTTTCAATAGTCACAAGTGTAAATACTGTTAATTATCGTCAATTTGGTATAAACTGAAATCGCATTCAACAAATGGCAAATTAACTAGAAGGTGTTTAATAATGTTCTTTATCGATACTAGTCGTAATGGGAAGCCAGTCCATGATGCGCTGGTCAACCAGTCGCTGGACAACTATCTGATCAATGACCTGCGTTTGAAGGGGCACGGCCTGATCTGCTACATCAACCAACCGTCCGTCATCATCGGGGTCAACCAAAACGCTTACGCCGAGATTGACCTTCCATATCTCAAGAAGCACAACATTGAGCTGGTACGGCGGTCCAGTGGTGGTGGCGCTGTTTACCACGACTTTGGTAACCTGGTTTTTGAAAACATCGTGGTGGGGGACACCAGCAAGTTTGGTGATTTCCATGCCATCGGTGATCCAGTCGTCGACGCCCTTCACGACCTAGGCATCGAATCGGCAGAAGTCAGTGGTCGGAACGACATGACGATTGACGGCAAGAAGTTCTCCGGAATGGCCATCGTCAAGGGTGACAATTCCTATGCTGCCGGGGGTACGGTCATGTTCGACTTGAACATGGAAGCTGCTAGTGAAGTCCTGACGCCAGAAAAGGATAAGCTGGCCTCCAAGGGGGTCAAGTCCGTCGACGCCCGGGTCACTAACATCAAGCCATACCTGCCGGCCAAGTACCAAGACTGGACAACCGAGGACTTTCGGAACTACCTTCTTTGTCACATGTTCGGTGTGGACTCGATGGATGATGTCGAGACCTACCACCTGACCGACCACGATTGGTCCATCATTGATCAGCGGCTCGACAAGCAGTACCGGACCGATGAGTGGAACTACGGAAAGAACCCGGGCTTCAAGCACTATGTTTCTAAGCACTTCTCAATTGGAACTGTTTCCTTCAACTTCAACGAGAAGGATAGCAAGATCAGCGAAGCCAAGATCTACGGTGACTTCTTCACAGCCGGCGATCCGCACGTCGTTGAAAACCACCTGATCGGGACCAAGTTGGACAAGGAGAGCCTGGTTAAGGCATTGACGGCTAGTGACCTGGCAGCCAACCTGGGAAAGGTCAGCCCTGACGATCTGGCTGACCTGATTTTGGCTGACTAAGGAGGTCATAATTATGTGGCAAGCAATCGTTAATTGGTTTAAAAACCTGTTCAGCCGCCAGGCACCGGTTCACCGTGAAAAGAACGGTCTGTGGTGGCAAGAGGATAACGGCACGGTCAAAGTCGGCCTTGATAGTCAGGTGATCAACGAGCTTGGCGACATCACCTTCCTGGAGACGCCCCAGGTTGATGAGGTGGTCGACCGCAATGACCAGCTAATCAACATTGAAGGGGGAAAGGCAGTGGAAACCTTCAAGTCCCCAGTTAAGGGCCAGATCAGCCGGGTCTATGATGATTATCAAAACGATCCATCCACGTTGACCAAGGCGGATAATCCGCTCCTAGTTGAGATCAAACCAGCCTAAATATTTGCAGAAGATCAAACGCCGTCCAGTACTTACCGGGCGGCGTTTTGTCTTATCCTCATAAATGATAAGATTGGTCTAACTATCTTAAAATGCCTTGACATTGGCGCGATATTCGTTCATGATAGCGGTGTATTAAAAATTGGTCTAGTTAAAAGGAGCGGTTAATGTGCAAACATCATTTCAGGGCGGATTCTTCATCAGTAGCGCGGATCCGGCAATTCTCACTACTGCTGCAGTAGCCAATGGCAGCTGTGGCCTCATCCTTAAGCAACCTAGCCCGCAGATGAATGTCCGCCGGCTGGTCAGTGACCTTGCCAGTCACCGCCTTCTCCTGCCGTTGACGGTCACCACACCGCAACAGCTGCGGGTCCAGGCGGAGGAGCTGAGCCTGGTAGGGGATAATGTCTATGTCCAGGTACCAGTCATGACGGCGGGGCAGCCCAACACAGCCCTGATCCATGACCTGCTGGAAGAGGGCGTCCCGTTGGCCGTCACCGGGATCGCCACCCGGCAGGCCGTCAGGCGGGTCCTTGACCAGGCGACCGCGACCACGACACCGCTGATCATTATGATGGAGGCGGCCACCAGTTACTATGACCTGATCGTCAGCACCGCTCTGGCCCACCTCTTCCCGGCAGTCCAGCTGGTTGCGGAGACGCCGGACCAGTTGGCGATCCTACGTGCCCAGCGCCTGGCAGTCGATGGGGTGGCAATCACCACTGATCAACTGTTGACGATTTACCAGCCGGATGTGGGGGCCTGCTGTCAGCTCAGCAGTCACCAGGTTCAGTATTGATGAATGAGAGTTGTGACTCTTGAAATAGCACACAGTGTCAACCACCACGCCCTAAAGGACGTGGCTTGTGAGCAAACACCCTTCTGATGAGTGCTTGAACCACAATTTGCAT
>NZ_CANCWK010000069.1:0-4772 GCF_947381495.1 Limosilactobacillus galli
AATCAATGGTACAGCAAGTAACAAAAAACGATAAAGATAAGAATTCATCTTATCCTTACCGAATATCATAGAACCCCTAAAGCTAAAAAAGCCCCGGGCAGCTCATTGACTGTCCGCGGCTTTAATTAAAGGTTAGTGATTAGTTTTTACGGGAGTAGGATGCGATATCAGCGAGGATTTCGTTCATGAAGTCATCCTGACTCATTTCGTTTTGTTCCTTCTCACCGTACTTCCGGACGGAGACGCCGTTGCTCTTCATTTCGTCGTCACCGACAACCAGGGTGTATGGAACCTTTTGCGTCTGGGCTTCACGAATCTTGTAACCCATCTTCTCGTTCCGGTGATCAACAACAACCCGGATGTTGGCCGCCTTCAGCTTCTTAGCAAGTTCGTCGGCGTAAGCACCGTGGTTATCATCACTAACTGGGATGATGTGAACTTGTTCAGGGGCTAACCAGGTTGGGAAGGCACCCTTGTAGATTTCAGTCAGG
The DNA here is from genome assembly GCF_947381495.1 of Limosilactobacillus galli. Taxonomy (NCBI): domain Bacteria; kingdom Bacillati; phylum Bacillota; class Bacilli; order Lactobacillales; family Lactobacillaceae; genus Limosilactobacillus; species Limosilactobacillus galli. The sequence continues at coordinate 492 of NZ_CANCWK010000069.1, forward strand.
TAGGCAACGAACCGTTCCATGGTGCCGACAACTCCACGGTGGATCATAACTGGCATGTGTTCCTTACCGTCCTTACCAACGTAAGTCAGGCCGAAGCGGTCAGGCAGCATGAAGTCCAGCTGGATCGTGGACATGGTTTCTTCGTTCCCAAGGGCCGTCTTGGTTTGGATATCCAGCTTTGGACCGTAGAAGGCAGCTTCACCTTCAGCTTCGTAATAGTCGAGGTTCAGGTCGTCCATGGCCGCCTTCAGCAGGGTTTGAGACCGTTCCCACATCTCGTCGTTAGCGTAGTACTTCTTAGTGTTCTTAGGATCACGCAGGGAGAGCCGGAAGCTGTAGTCGGTGATGTCGAAGTCCTTGTAGACGGACATGATCAGCTTCAGGATCTTGGCAAATTCGGACCGGATTTGGTCAAGGGCAACGAAGGTGTGGCCGTCGTTCAAGGTCATTTCACGAACCCGTTGCAGACCGGAGAGGGCACCAGACTTTTCGTAACGGTGCATCATACCAAGTTCAGCGATCCGCAGTGGCAGGTCACGGTAGGAACGAATGTGGTGCTTGTAGATTTGAATGTGGCTTGGGCAGTTCATTGGCCGCAGTTCAAGCATTTCACCGTCACCCATGTCCATTGGTGGGAACATGTCGTCACGGTAGTGTTCCCAGTGACCAGAAGTCTTGTAGGCATCCAGGTTCATCAGAACTGGGGTGTAAACGTGCTTGTAGTCGTCGGCAACTTCCCGGTCGATGATGTAGCGTTCGATCGTCCGGCGAATCGTGGCACCCTTTGGCATCCAGTATGGCAGGCCGGCGCCGACCTTTGGATCAACAAAGAAGAGGTCAAGTTGGTTACCGATTACCCGGTGGTCGCGTTCACGTGCTTCTTGGCGCTTCTTCAGATCTTCAGCCAGGTCATCCTTCTTGTAGAAGACGGTCCCGTAGATCCGTTGAAGCATTGGGTTGGATGACATACCCTTCCAGTAAGCTCCGGCAACGGACAAGAGCTTGAGGTTCTTGACTACGTCGCCGTAAACCAGGACGTCTTGGTCAGCAATGGCCATGGCATCGCCGAGCTTGTACATGGCAACCTTGCCATCCTTAGCGTTTTCGTTGATCAGTTCAGTGGAGAACTTGTCATCCTTAACACTAGCTAAAGCTTCGTCAACGGCAACTTCAGCGAATTCAACCTTAACGTCATCCTTGGCCATCCCCTTGATGACGTCTTCTAATGCTGGTAATTCGTCGGCAGAAACTTGTTGGTCGTCCTTGTCGGAATCAACGTGGAAACCGTCTTCGTCGGCAACGGCTTCACCGAGGCGAATACCCTTGAATTCTTGTTGCAAAGCAGCCTTGAGCATTAATGCAGACAGCTTGCGGAGTGCTTGTAAACCTTCTTCTGAGTCCCGGTCGATCTTCTTAACTGATCCATCGGGTGACATAACTGCGACTTGAGCCATAATGATCTCTCCCTTACAAAAAATCAAAAACGCCCCTAACGCCTATTGTTAAGCGTTAGGGACGTTAATTATCATCAATTAGCGTGGTTCCACCCATGTTCAGGAATATTGGAATTCCTCTCTATGGTGTGGTAACGGACACGACCCGACCAGCCTTATTTCGGCTAGTGATCTAAGAAGGTGGTATCAACGTGATGAATCGCTCCAACGGTGCTTCCAGCCATGGCACCGACTCCCTGGTAGGAGGTCATCACTTGACTTATCCTTCGATTGCCTATGATTATAACACGGACGACGGACTTAGCAACCCCTTTTTTGATTATTTTATTTTTGTTGGGTTTGCTGAGGCTGGGCAGATTGTTGCTGACCACTCTGGCTGCTAGTGTTGCCATTTTGTGACTGACCGGTCGTTGATGACTGGTGCTGCTGGTCATTGTTAGTCTGCTGCTGGCTGTTAGTCGATGATTGTTGACTGTTGTTTTGCGCAGATTCGGTATTGGCAGACTGGTGTTGGTCATTATTATTGTTGCTAGTAGACTGCCGGCTGGTCGACTGGTTATTCTGCGTGCTGCTTGGCGTACTGTAAGAATAAGTGTCGCTAGTGTCAGTGGTATCATCACTATCGCTGGTGGAATGGCTCTTGTGCTTCTTATGACCGCTGCTGTGGCGCTTCTTCTTTGAGCTGGTCGAAACGGTCGTGGCATCATCGTTATTTGTGTTGACCGGATTCTGCTGCTTGACCATGAAGACAATGATCATTACCAAGAGAACCGCCAGCAAAATCCCCAGCAGGACCTTGAAGAGCCGGTGGTTGCGCCGCTTTTGACCAGGATGTGCTGGCTTAGCCTTCCTGTTTGGCCGTGGCCGGGCATTATTTTTCTCCTCGCGTTTGAGGTTGTCAAAAATTGAGGACCGGCGTTTTTTCTTTTTGTCGCCCGGTTTGGGAGTATCGTACAACTCGACCCGGCTTAAGCGCTTGTTATCCTTGTCTTGGTTATTGTTCAACGTGTTCACCTCATTTAGAACAGTACTGTATTAGTCACTATTATAGCATGATCTAGTTAATTTAAACGATTGAAAGGGGATTGGCAAGTGCCAGTCCCCTTTCTGAGTTAGGTAGATAAGCTATTAATCCTTAGCGGAGTCGTGCATCTTTTCTTCTTGTTGACCGAAGCCCCGACCCTCGGCGGCAAAACGCTTGTCACCGCGGTAGAGTTCGACACAGGTCCAAGCCAACAGGACTAAGATGATAACGATCGTCAGGTATGCCAGTACATCGGATGTCCCCTTAGACCAAACGCCAAAGCCTTCGTAAGTTGCCGGCAGGTTGTAGAGGTTCAGGAAAGTCAGTGCGATAACTGATAACCAACCACAAACCTTAACCCACATCCGATTCTTGAATTCACCCATCTCGACTTCACTGTTGGTCATCATCAGCAGCGGCAGCATGGAGAATGGCAGGGCGAAGGCCAGGAAGACTTGTGAGTTTTCCATCAGCAGGTTCAACGCAGTGTGTTGCTGGATGGTAGATTCGCCAGAAGTCATCCCAACACAGAGCAGCACTGGAACGACGGAGATCAGACGGGTAACCAGGCGCCGGGCCCAGAGTGGCATCTTCATGTGGACGAACCCTTCCATGATGACCTGACCAGTCAGGGTCCCGGTGATGGTGGAGTTTTGACCAGAAGCCAGCAGGGCAACCGCGAACAGGGTTGACAGTACCCCGGACTTGGCGACGGCAATCAGGATGGGGTTGCTAAGCATGGAGGTGTTGTTCAGCGCTTCGTAGAGTCCAAAGAATGAACTATCCTTGACGGCCCCGTACTTGAAGACGGCCACCCCCATGATCAGCAGGAGGGCGTTAACAATGAAGGCCAGGGACAGCTGAATGTTGGAGTCCCAGGTGGTAAACCGCACCGTCTGCCGGATACTGTCGAGGTCGTTGTGGTCGATCTTCCGCGTCTGGGAAATTGCGGAGTGCAGGTACAGGTTGTGCGGCATCACCGTCGCCCCGATGATCCCTAGAGAACCGCTCAATGGAGTGATTCCACCGACTTCAGGGTGTTGGGCGATGGCCTTAGTTGAAGGCAAAAGGCCCATGAAGGCAGCGCCCCAGTTCGGGTTAGAGAGGGCTACCTGGTAGGCAAAGACAAACAGGATAACCAGAATCAGGCAGGCTACGATTGCTTCGATCTTCCGGAAACCAATCTTCGTCAATAATAGCAGAACTAAAACATCAAGAACGGTAATGAAGACTGATGGGATCAACGGAATGTGGAACAGCAGGTTCAGGGCAATCGCCGCACCAATAACTTCGGCAATATCGGTCGCCATGATCGCTAATTCGGTCATGAGCCAGAGAATAATCCCTAATGCTTTACCGGTCCGCGCCCGTGTTGCCTGAGCGAGGTCCATTTGACTCACGATCCCGAGTTTAGCCGCCATGTATTGAAGCAACATCGCAATCAAACTTGAGATCAAGATGGTAGTCATCAGGGTGTATTGGAAGCTTTGACCACCGGTAATTGAAGTCGCCCAGTTACCAGGATCCATGTAACCCACGGCAACTAATGCGCCCGGGCCAGAGTAGGCAAATAATGTTCGCCAGAATCCCTTGCCGTGAGGGACTTCAACGGTACCGTTGATTTCTTCTAGAGACTTCCCGTTAGCATACTCAATCAAGTGATGCTTACGGTGCTGATTTTTTGTGTTATCCACGCCAAATCCACCTTTCATCTTATTTTGTTAACACGCGATTTGCTAGTTCGTAACATTTAACAAAAAAAGCCTAACAAGGTTAGACTCAAAGTAGACTAAAAAAGGAGTC
>NZ_CANCWK010000070.1:0-4721 GCF_947381495.1 Limosilactobacillus galli
CGCAGCAGAATATTGCTTTGGCAAGGCCAGCTAATTTTCATTATTTAAAGTGTCAACTTGACAGGGCACAGGACCGCGAGTTTGGCGGTTCACGTCTTTATTTTGAATTATACTCATGCCGTTATCTGCTGCCAGAAGCGTGGACAGGCGCGAACAAAGCGGTAGATCCCGTATAGCAGGAGCAGGGTCATTCCGGTAAGTGAAACAGCCAGCATGACCTTGAACCAGCCGGCCATCCGGAAGTAGAGGGTGGCAGTGTTTTTACCCTGACGCTGGTGAACGTAAGGGGCCCCAATCGAGGACCGTTGGTAGTGCTTCAGCCGCTTGCCGTTGACGGTCAGCTGCGATTCGTGGTAGGTAATGATCGGCAGCCGCACCTTCTTCGCCTGGCTAGCATTCCAGGTCAGCTGCAGACCACCATGCGGCAGGACCGTGTGCTGGTATTCCTGCGCATGATTGATGATCTGGTCCTGGTAGGCAAAGGAACGGATATATTTCTTATTGATGTACTTCTTTGGGATCGGTAGGTAGTCCGGACTTCGCTTCTCAACCATCGTCAACAGCTGGCCTGGATAGAGATCGTGGACGGACCGCCGGAGTTTAACCCGGTTGTCAGTGACCCAGGCAATAGCACTGGAGGTGTTGAGGACGTCAGTGGACTGGTAACGAGCCGTCCGTTGGAAAACGTCGATGGTGTTCGGTACGAAGACCTGGGTGACAACGAAGAGCAGGGCGCCGATGGTGAGGTTGCGGCGCAGGTACAGGGCCGGCTCGTGGTCATGCTGGACAAAGGCGGTGGCCGAGATGGCGACCCCGAGGAGAAGCAGGGGGTAGGCGATGATCGTCAGCCGGTTGGGAAACTGCAGATTATGTTGAAGGCTCGGAATGGCGACCGCCAGTTTCTCCCAGGGCGTCCAGATTGAACTGAACATCAAGACGATCGCCCCCATGATAGTGACCGTCGTGTTGACCAAAGACCGCTTCAAATGACAGCAAACGTAGACAAACTGCAGGACGAAGAGGATCCAGCAGAAGTAGATCAGGTAGGCCCGGGTACTGCTGAACCGAGATGGTACCAGCGAGTTCTTGAGCATGTTGAAGGACGCCGGGGTAGCGATGTTGTTATGCAGGTTGAGCATCAGCAACGCTCCCCAGACATTGGCCGTCAGGATGGCGGTTCCAATACCAGCCAGGGTGGTTTCGCCAATCATGTGCCACCGGCGACCGGTGCGGATCAGGCCGATGATGAAGAACGGAATCAAGGTGGCCACGAAGAAGAGCGAACTCAGCAGGTGGATCTGAATAACGATGGTCATCAGCGTCATCAACGGCAGCCAGTGCACGGGGCGCTGACGGTCCTGGAGCATCGTCAGTCCGCACATCAGCATGTAGGGAGCCAGCATCGCACCCCAGGCATTCATGTTCTGGGCGAGTTCCCAGCGGGGGAGCCAACCGATGTTCATGAAGATCAGACTGACTAGGAGGGCAAAGCGTCGGGAGCTATGCGCCTTGATCGCCAGCAGGTACATCCCGATTCCCCCGCCGATGTAGACGATCAGGTTGGTGATGATCTCATAGCGGAACCAGGTACCCAGGATGCCAATCAGGGCTCCGTTGAGGTAGGCAAACAACGGTCCGTAGACGGCGTTGATCACCCGGCCGCTCTGCTGGAAGCAGTAGTTGCTCTGGAAGTAGCTGAAGTTGAACTGCTGGATCTGCTTGGCCGCGTCATAGAAACGGTTAAAGTGGAAGATCGAGTCGGTTCCCAGGATTACCCCATGGGAGATGAGCTGGGGATACATAACGATGTAGGCCATCGCACAGATTGCAAGGTAGGGCAATGACCAGTTTATGAGATGGTATACTTTTCTTTTCATACTTTGTTCCTATAATTAATAAAAATTAGTCAATCTACACAATTATAGACTATTTTCACTATTGCGACATTCAAATGGAACAAATCCTCTGAGATGTCGAATCATGGACGGCGAAGATGACGGCGGGTGTACAATAAAAGACATCTTTATGAGAAAGAGATGAGTTAAATACATGTTTTCGATTTTTCTGTCGGCCGTTTCGGGTGTCCTGATCATCCTGGTGATGGTCGTCGTCGGTTTCGTGATGAATGAACGCGGCTGGTTCAATCCCCAGTCCCCGCGGATCATCTCACGAATCGTCACTGAGGTTGCCCTGCCTTGTTACATGGTGACGACTATCATGCACGATTTCTCAGCCGGCGAACTGAAGACCTTGCTGCCGGACCTGCGTTACCCGGTCCTGTCGATGATTATCCTCTTCGCCTTGTCGTTTGCGGTGGCCCGGGTGATCGGGATCAAGCGGGCCCATATCGGCCTCTTTTCGTCGATGTTCTTCAATTCCAACACGGTCTTCATCGGCCTGCCAATCAACCTGGCCCTCTTCGGCAACGCCTCGATCCCGTATGTCCTGGTTTACTATATGGCCAATACGACTTTCTTCTGGACCCTTGGAGTTTGGCTAATCCAGAAGGACGGCCTGCACGAGGCTAAGATCGACGTCAAGACGGCCCTGAAGAAGATCTTTTCACCGCCATTGCTCGGCTTTATTCTGGGGGTCATCCTGGTTATGCTGCATGTCCACCTGCCGAAGTTTGTGATGGCTGATCTTTCATACATCGGCGGGCTGACCATTCCGCTGTCGATGATCTTCATCGGAATCGCCATCTCCAATGCGGGCCTGAGCCGGGTCCGGCTGACGCGGGATGCCTGGGGGATCCTGCTGGGCCGCTTCCTTTTTGCTCCGGTCCTGATGGCGATCTTGGTCCTGCCCAGCAGTATGCCGCCATTGATGAAGCAGGTCTTTATCCTGCAGGCCGCGATGCCGGTGATGACTAACGCCCCAGTTGTCTCAAAGCTCTACCACGCGGATGCGGACTATGCGGCGATCATGGTGACCGAGACGACTGTCTTGAGTGTGATCGTGATCCCAATCCTGATGGTCCTCATTAAGACCCTGCTCTAGCACTGTTAAATAGTGCACAATTGCGCTATGATTAATGGTGGCAAAGGAGTGAAAGTGTATGGTAGATTTAGTAATTGTTCGGCATGGTCAAAGCCAAGCCAACCGGGATAACATCTTTACAGGATGGACGGATGTACCGCTGACCCCTGAAGGTATCCAGCAGGGGATCGCAGTTGGCAAGGAATTGAAGCAGCTTGGTATTCAGTTCAGTGATGCTCACACCTCTTACATGGAGCGGGCAATTATGACTACCAACCTGGTCCTTGACGAGATTGACCAGCTTTACATTCCCGTTCACAAGACCTGGCGCCTGAATGAACGGCACTACGGCGCACTGAGCGGCCGGAACAAGGCCCAGGTCAAGGAAGAGGTCGGGGCCGATCAGCTTCACCGTTGGCGGCGGGGCTTTCGTGACCTGCCGCCGCAGTTGGAACACCGCCAGCATGAGCGCCGTTATGACCGCTTGGGGGTCAAGATGCCGCTGAGTGAGAGCTTGGCAATGACTCAGAAGCGCCTGCTGCCATACTGGCAAGACCAGATTGCGCCGCGCCTGCTGGACGGCAAGAACCAGCTGATCGTGGCCCACGGCAGTTCGCTGCGGGCCCTGATCAAGTACCTCGATCAGATCCCGGACGACAAGATCGACCAGGTTGAGGTGCCGAATGGCAAGCCGATCTGGTACCGCTTCGACGACCGGCTGAACATCGTCAAGAAGACCTTTATAACAATGGATGGTGAATAATAAATGATTCATGAGCTGCAAAACAACCCTAACCTGACTGGTCAGGTCCGCCTGATCGAGAACATCACCTATGCTGCCGTGGCCGGGCGCCCGCTCAAGATGCAGATCTTGGCACCGTGGACGCAGCGCTACCCAAAGCAGTACCATACAGATCCCCGGCCGCTGATCGTCTTCGTTCAGGGTAGTTCCTGGCGGACGGGCAAGATGGGGGAGGAGATTCCCCAACTGGTCCAGTTCGTCAAGCACGGCTACGTGGTTGTGACGGTTCAGCACCGCAGCGCCGTCGACGGTTTTGCGTTCCCGGCCTTTTTGAAGGATGTGAAGACCGCGATCCGTTTTCTGCGGCACAAAGCGGCCAAGTATGCGATCGATCCGCACCGGGTGGCCATCTGGGGAACGTCATCCGGGGCCAACGCTGCCATGCTAGTGGGGCTGACCGGGGATGATCCGCGTTACCGGACCCATTTGTATGCTCATGAGTCTGACCGGGTCGATGCAGTGATTTCCTGCTTTGCCCCGATGGACGTCGCCGATACCTTCGAGGCGTCTGCCAAGATTCCCGGCAACAAGCTCCTACAACTTTGTTTGTTCGGCCCTAACACCGCCAAATGGCCGGAGTTAAAGGCAGCGATGAGTCCGCTGGATGTTGCCAAGCCGGGGCAGGATTACCCGCCGTTCTTGCTGCTGCACGGGGATGCCGACCAGGTAGTGCCTTACCATCAGATGGTTGACATGTACGACAAGCTGGATCAAGACGGGTACGATGTGACGGCCTACCGGGTGAAGGGGGCCAACCACGAGCGCGACTTCTGGAGCCAGCCGGTCTATGATGTTATCCGTGATTTCATCGATCAAAAAGTGAAGTAAACAAAAAAGATACCGGATTTCCGGTATCTTTTTTGTTTGCAGTGCGCCCGGCATGGGTATTAGCTAGGCGGTGAAAGTCCGCTATGGGCCGTAGTAGTCGGAACCATGAGCT
>NZ_CANCWK010000071.1:0-4678 GCF_947381495.1 Limosilactobacillus galli
CGAACACAGAAGTTAAGCTTCAACACGCCGAAAGTAGTTGGGGGATCGCTCCCTGCGAGGATAGGACGTTGCCACGCTAGGGCCTCGAGAAGTCTGCATATCCAATGCAGACTTTTTATTTTTAAATTTTTCCTTGCAAAAATTGTTCTATGATATTCGGTAAGGATAAGATAATTTCTTATACTTATCGTTTTTTATTGAATTTAGACAAGATTTTAAGGCCATGATGAATTGCCTGCCTGGAAGCCGTCAGCCACTTTTAAAGTTCGCTTTTTTCTCTTAATCTCCTGGATCATTGGAGGAAGGGAGGTGAAAAATGACAACAGTTCTAAAGGACACTAAATTGCGGCTATCCCCTAACCAACACCAAGCGGATCAACTCTGGCAGATGTTTGATAATAGTCGCTTCGTCTGGCATCAGATACTGGCCATGGCTAAGGAACGTTATCGTAATAACCCTGGCAGCCGCTTTGGCAATGAGTATGGTATGAACTATCTTTTGAGGCCGCTTAAAAAAGTGAAATCTGATGATTTAGGAACGAGTTATCAATTACGATTTGCCATTCTAACATTCTGGGGAGATTAAGAAGGTGTCATTTGTAAGACCCGGCAAGCAATAAATATGATAGTGGCCAATCTTTCAAGGCTACGCTTAATATCCTTAAGTAATATACTTAAGAAAACCAACACTAATAAAAATCACTTACGAAAATTAATTATCTTTGATAAAGTAACCAATTGTGTAATCAGAGAATTAATTAGAGGAGTGATTTTTTAGTATGAGTAATGAAGCACGGGTACGACCAGTCCGTCATCCCAAACTAGCCATGGTTAGTATGCTGCTGGGGGCCTTTGTGGGAATGTTTAGTGAAACTTCCCTGAACATCGCCCTGCCTAAGCTAAACTTGGACTTTCATGTCAATACGGCAACCGTTCAATGGCTAGTGACGAGTTACATGCTGATCATCGGGATTGTTCTACCCCTGTCGAGTTTGATTTCAAAATGGTTCACCACCCGGCAGATTATTATCTTTGCCCTGGTGGACTTTATTATCGGGGCAGCGATCTCTGCCGTGGCGGTGAACTTCCCGATCCTCCTGATTGGCCGGATGATTCAGGGGATTGGGACCGGGCTAATCCTGCCCCTGATGTTTGCGGTGGTTATGCAGATTTTCCCACCACAGAAGATTGGGGCTGTGATGGGAGTCTGTGCCCTGGTTATTATGTTTGCCCCAGCGATTGGGCCAACGCTGACTGGACTAATTTTGGCTAAGGCATCGTGGAACTGGATCTTCTGGAGTTTTATTCCGTTCTTGGCAATTGCGTTGCTTTTTGCGATTACCTCACTGGAAAATGTGGGGAGGATTACTCGACCACACGTTGATGTTTTATCAATTCTTGAATCAGCAGTCAGCTGTTCAGGATTGGTAATTGGAGCCAGCCTGGCCAGTCGTGATGGTTGGCTATCGGTATCTGTCCTGACTGCCCTAGTTATTGGAATTATTGTGTTGGCACTTTACGTTCACCGTCAGCTCCATCTGGAAACGCCGATCCTTAACCTGCGGGTGTTTAAGACGCGGGCCTTTGCCACTGGGTCGACCCTAGTGATGTTGGACTTCGGGATCATTCTTTCCGCAATGTACCTATTACCGATGTATATCCAGAACGGGCTGCTGCTGCCGGTAGCCCTGACCGGGATTATCATGCTGCCGGGTGGGGTAGTTAATGCCCTGACTTCAGCGGTTGCCGGGCGGCTGTATGACAGTGTCGGTGCCAAGCGGCCGGCAATGATCGGTTTCTTCATTGCCCTGGTTGGTGCTGGCATGTTAGCTCTGACCAGCGATCATTCGTCAATCGCTTATGTAATCACCGCCCACGTCATCTTGATGATTGGGTGTCCTTTGGCAATGTCACCGTCGCAAACCAGTGCTCTGAATTCCTTGTCTGGGATGGAGTCAGCCGATGGCAGTACTATTTTGAATACAATGCAGCAGATTGTTGGTGCCCTGGCCACGTCCCTAGCTACCAGCTTTCTGGAATTGGGACGAAACGCTGCTACGGGAAGCTCAGCAGTGTGTTTTACTAATGGTATCCACTATGGGATTTACTTTACCCTGGTGCTGGTTATCATTGGGATCATCCTGACGTTTAAGATGAGCGATAAGCCCCGAAGCAACGATCTATAAATAAAAAAGAGGATCTCAATGAGGTCCTCTTTTTTATTTCGTCAGGCGTTGCAGTTCCTTGAGTGCCAGGGGAAATTCGCGGAACCCATCGCTGGTTAAGAAGTGGCCGCCGGTGGGCTGGACAATCAGCTTGGCACCCAGCTGATGAGCGACATCGATGCTGTTGCGGTAGGGGGCAATCGGGTCATCCTTGGCTGTGATGACGGTGGCCGCTGAAACCTTAGGAGTGATCTGCCGGTAATCCGGAGCGGGCATCATGAAACTGTCGAGTTCAGGATAGGCAGGCAATCCTTGATCGAAGGCCCCAACCAATAGGAGCCGCGCATCGTGGATCTGGTGGCGGGCAACGAAGCGGAGCGCAGTGATGCAACCCAGACTGTGGGCGACTAAGATTAGGCCGTCAGCAGCAGGAATCTGCTGATCAACGGCGTCATTCCATTCATCTGCTTGCGGGGCAAAAGGATTTGGAAGGTAAATCCGGTCGAGCTTGATCTGCGGTGCACAGGCACTTTCTAACCAGGGGAACCAATCGTCGTCTCGGGTTGAGGTACCGTGAATGAGGTAAGCATTTTGCATAATAGTCATCCTTTCAAGATCTGTTATACCTATCATAAAATTTTAACTAAGAACCAGCAATTAGAATGGTTCTGTCCAACTAAATCTCGTTATAATAATGGGGACTAGCAGACAAAAGGAGGGATGACAATGAATGAAGTAGTACTGCGCTTAGCCCAACCGAGTGACGCTGCCGCAATTCAGCGGATCTATGGATACTATGTGGAAAACACGGCGATCACCTGTGAGGTGGCTATTCCGTCGCTCACTGACCTGACAGAACGGATTAAGAAGACCCAGCAGCGTTTTCCGTACCTGATTGCGACACTGGGGGATCAGGTGGTTGGCTTTGCGTATGTTAGCCCGGCTAATCCGCGTTACGCGTACCAATGGACGGTGGAGACATCCATCTATGTGGATCGCAACTGTCGGGGGAAGCATGTTGGTACGAAACTGTATGACATGCTTGAGAAAATTTGTCGGCAGATGAAGGTGGTCAACATGACCGCCCACATTGTCTACCCGCACGATGATCAGCCTGATCAACACCTGACCTTGGCGAGCCCTAAATTTCATGAGGCCTATGGTTATAAACTGGCGGGGCGCTTTTATAAGAACGTCTACAAGTTTGGTAAGTGGTATGATATGCTCTGGATGGAAAAGTCCATTGCTAAGCACGACGACGCACCGACGCCGATCGTCAACTTTAACGAGATTAAGTCACAATTCTTCAACTAAAAAATCGCCAGGGGGATGTTCCTTTTGGCGATTTAGTTAAATATGATGGACCATGCGAGATTCGAACTCGCGACCTCCTGCATGCGAAGCAGACATTCTCCCAACTGAACTAATGGCCCGTTGCGCCTTTATTATAGCAGGGGGATGGCCAAGGTGTTAATATTTTTAGGAAAGAAGTTGATAATAGTGGTATTGGATGAAACAAGGGTCGCCCGGCCGAGTGATATCAAGGGGGTAGCGGCACTTTACAAGGCAATCTGTGACCATCAGCCCCTTGATAAGTATGGTGCGGATTGGACCTGGGGCGAATATCCGAGTGTTGATGGCCTCCAGCAGATGATTGAGAACGCAACGGTGATGATTGGCTTGAAGGATCAGCAGGTAGTTGCTGGCGGCGTCCTGACAACTGGTGAAGAATATCCGCAAGTTGAATGGCCACACCATTTTGCAAATGATGAGATTGGGATCCTCCACCTGTATGGTGTCCATCCAGAGTACCGGCGGACTGGGATCTCGACTGAACTCCTGCAGGCGATCATTAAACAGGCTGGTCAGGAAGGGAAGAAGGCCATTCATCTTGATGTGCTGGCAGGGAACGTGCCTTCCAAGAAGCTGTATGTGAAGAACGGCTTTGAAGTTGTCCAGTCTCTAGTACTCCACTATGACGACATCGGTGATCAGTCGGCGCAGGTTCTTGAGCGCCGAATTTGATAATTATAGTGTGTTGCCTAATTTGGGCCTTGCAAAATGATTATAAAACGATTATAATGTTTAACTGTTGTGTTTCAAAAACATGATAAGTTTTAACTAGACCAAAGTTTTTTTCACAAGCTGTCAAGGAGCATAACTTGACAACTAGTTATAGAAACTACATGAAAATTGATTCATGTTTAGACTTGATAAAATGACGGCGGGATAGTACAACAGATATTGCTGTTGAGGCAGTTGACGAACTTGTTTCTCACAAAAATGAAATTAGTTGTTGACTTCCGGATAGCAATCAGGTATTATAAATAAGCTGACTTGTGACAAGTAATCATGATGATTGCTTCAAAAGTTGATGAAAAGCTATTGACAAGTCACTGAGTTAGATGATATAATATCTTTGCTAAATGAGCAATTACTTATTTAGCAAGGTAGACCTTTGAAAACTGAACAAAGTTTTGACGAACTAAATGTGTAGGGTCTTCAATCACTTC
>NZ_CANCWK010000072.1:0-4506 GCF_947381495.1 Limosilactobacillus galli
ATACCTGATGTCACGCCGAATGGCGTTTTTGCATTTACCACCAATTAGGTGGCTAACTTCATTCTATAATCCACCTAGGCACTTTAACAGTGAATTATCAATGGAAGTAGAAAAAACAGGTCAAGGAGGATTATCCTCAAGACCTGTTTTTATATTGAGAGAATTCTAAGACAGTAGTATATTAATATTAAATTTTGATGAGAAAGAAGATGGGAGAGTATTGGCTAAGGAGAGAAAAGAAACGATCTTTACGAAGGATGTTGTTTTAGTAATGGCGGCTTCATTCTTCTTCATTTTTAGTAATATGTATTGTAATCCGCTGATTAATGGTTATGCTCAGGAATTGGGAGCTTCAAGTGCTTTCGCCGGAATTATTGTGGGGATGATGAGTATTGTTGCGATGTTTCTTCGTCCAGTTGCGGGAAACATGACGGATCATTTTTCAAAGTATACGCTGGCGTTTCTCGGTGGTGTTTTAAGCTTTATTGGGGTTATGGGTTACGTTATTACCCCCAATAGCGGCCTGCTCTTATTCTTTCGGCTAATTAACGGATTAGGGTATGTTCTTTGTACAGTTTGCATGACAACCTGGCTATCGTATCTCGTTCCGTTTAATCATGTCGGTGAGGCAATGAGTTTTTACGGGTTAATGAATGCTTTGGCAATGGCATTTGCACCAGCGGTATCGATCAATCTATACCGTGTGATCGGTTACCGATATGCAATCATTATTTCTGCATTAGCATCATTAATGATGATTATTACCGTGCAGTTTATTGATAATAAAGCTAAACCAGCTCCTCAACCGAAAAAAGAAAAGACTAAGGGCTTCCATTTGAAAATTATTCAGAAGGATTCGTTGCCAATTGCCTTCTTGACTGCATTGTTTGCTATTCCATACTTTGCAACTCAGGCAGATATTGTTACCTATACGGAACAACGTCATTTGCCAATTGCAGTTGGCTCTTACTTCTTAATTTATGCGGTTGTTTTGTTAGGAATTCGGCTTTTCTTGCGGAACCAATTTGATACGGTTAAGTTCGGACCATGGCTGATTATTAGTACAATCGCAACGGTCTTTTATTTAATTATGTTGGCAGTAATGCATACTAACTTTGAAATGGCTCTTGCCGCAGCAGGGATGGCCTTTGGATACGGATTGATTTATTCAGTTTGTCAGTCAACTGCGATGATGTTGGCACCTTCTAATGAACGGGGCCTGGCAAGTTCAACATTCTTCTTAGGATTGGATGTTGGGATGACCCTCGGACCTGTTCTTGGTGGGGTCATTGATTCAACAATGCCAGTAAAATGGTTCTATCCAGTAATGCTAGTAATTATTCCATTTATTTTGCTAATTTATGTATTCAATCGGCGCAAGTTAAATAGTGCAGTACAAAATCATTAAATAATATCAAAACTGGGAACCAACTCGAGCCTTATTCTTAATAAGGGTTCAGGTTGATTCCCAGCTTTTTTATTATCAGAATTTTAGTTTGTTCCACATGAAACACATTTGATATTCTAGCCAGGTTTAACGATCTCTTGTTTCCAGTGGTGGAGGTGTTGCTTTGTGATCACACAAAGGCCATCTTCACCTAATGCTTTCATTTTATCGGTACACATAATCTTAATATCAGGATTATCGGCAACCTGTTGTTCACCCCAGTAGTTTAAGTAACGGAGGGCGGCATAAAGGTTTTCTCCTTCAGCGGTTAAACGATATTCAACGTGTGGAGGAATGGTATTGAAACTCTTCCGGTCAACAATTCCTGCATCGATAAGTTCCCGTAGCTGATCGCTAAGAACTTTGTGGGAAGTTCCTAATTGCTTCACTAATTCTCCGGTTCGGCGGGGATGACCGGCAAGAAGGTAAAGAATGACCGGCTTCCATTTACCACCAATGATTGATAGGGCATAGTCTGCACCGGTATTAAACATTTTAGCCATAAAAATCCTCCCTTCAGTACTTTCATTATATATGAAAAGAGTGAAGAGAGGAGTAGAGTTATTATTTAATTAACTTAAAGACTTGATCTTCTGGAAGGTAATCTTTATCACCAGCTGGAGCTTCGATTGAGCCAAATGGCATTTCTGCGCGTAACTTCCATGATTCAGGAAGATCGAATGCTTCATGAATAGCATCATCAATTAGCGGATTGTAGTGTTGCAAACTAGCGCCAAGGTTGTTTTCTGCCAGGGCAGTCCAGACAGCTTGTTGAGCACCACCAATTGCTTGCTCAGACCAATCCGCAAAGTTAGCAGCATAGCTAGGGAATTGTTCTTCTAAGTTATGAACAATATCAGTATCGGTTAAGTAAAGGATTGTCCCAAAACCTGCACGGAATGTTGCGATCTTTGCTTTAGTTTTGGCAAAAGCAGTAGGATCCTTTACAATCTTCTGGAGAGTTTCTTCAACAATATCCCAAACTTTGTCAGAGCTCTTACCAAACAGAACAACTGCACGGACAGTTTGGCTGTTAAAGGCACTTGGAGAGTTACGGACTGTTTCCTTTACCAGGTTAAAAATTTCTTCTGGGCTTGTTGTTATGTTATCGCCAAGAGCATAAATGGAACGACGCTTGGCACTGAGTTCATTAAATTTTGATTGCATTGTGAGTTCCTCCTTAATCAATTCTTTGTTATTTCACTTACTAATAGTAACTAAAATATGAGACATAGACAAGATGAGAAATAAAATTCACCTAGTTACAAATTCTTCCCTATAATAAGATTTGATATAGTATAAAAAGATGGTGGTGAGAAAATGACAGAACCAACACAACAATGTCCAATTGAAAATACGTTGAAACTAATTTCGGGAAAGTGGAAGAGTGTGATTATTTATATGCTCCTAAAGCACCCAACCTGTCGTTTCAACGAACTGCAAAAATTGATCCCAGATTGTTCACGACGAATGCTATCCCTTCAGTTGAAAGATTTGGAACGTGACGGGTTAGTGGTAAAGAAGGTTTACCCAGTTGTCCCACCAAAAACAGAATATTCCTTAACTGAGCGTGGTAAGAGTCTTAAAGAAGTTGTTGAAGGGATGCAGAAGTGGGGCCAAGCTTAAATTAGACGAAAATCGAGAAAAAATTAAATTTGATCAACCCCCTGGCGCGCAAGTAAATGTTACTGGTAGGTAACTAGCTTACGTGAAAGTGCTTACTTTTAATAAGTCAGAAACTAACTATACTAAAAAGTGAATTAAGCGATAGGAGGAAGATACAAATGACAAAACAAGTATTGATTTTAGGTGCCACTGGCCAAATTGCTGGTCATGCAATCAACGCTTTGCTAAAGAAAGGTGAAGACCACCTCTTACTGTATACTCGTCACCCACAAAACTTAAAAAATATTGATGAAACTCGGGAAACAGTCATTAAGGGTGATACCCTAAAAATGGATGAACTAGGGGCTGCAGTTGCTAAAGCTGACGCGGTTTACGCTAATTTACGGAATCCTGAAATTAAGCAACAAGCTGAAAATATTGTTAAAGCGATGGATGAACATGGGGTAAAACAACTTGTTTGGATTTCATCGATCGGTGTATATGATGAAGTTCCCGGAAAATTTGGTGAATGGAACAATGCTGAACTCGGTGGCGGTCAAAAAGACAGCTACCTGGGAACATACCGCAGTGCGGCTGACGTAATTACTGCATCTGATCTGGACTTTACGATTATTCGTCCAGCCTGGTTAACGAACAAGGATGAGGTTGATTATGAAACAACCGAACGTGGTGAAGCATTTAAGGGGACAGAAGTTTCACGGAAGTCCATTGGTGATTTTGTTGCAAAAATCATTGATAATCCAGCACCTTATGCCCGCAAAGACTTTGGTGTTAATAAACCACATACTGACGGTGATAAGCCAAGTTGGATGTAGTAAAGGGACTCAGCACTTGTTAAACCTTAGGAAAGTGAAATTTGACAACTAAAATTTCCTCGTATAAAATAAATCACAATTAAATAGAACTCATCTTTAGTCCCCGGATTAAAGATATAAAGAGCGAGCATCAGCCATCTTCTACTAGGGCCTGTCAGTAATGACATGAAGAAGTTGGTTGGTGCCCTTATTTTTAGGAGGAATTTTAAAATGAAAATTGAAGTGAAAACACTAGATGAAATGACTACTAAAGAATTTTGTAAGATCGCTGAAGAACGGACAAAGGTTTTCGTCGTTGAACAAGATTGCCCATACCAGGAAATTGATCAGCTAGATTACACTGCTCACCATTTAGTTTTAAGAGACGATCAGGGAAATTTTGTTGGCTACCTAAATTTCAAGAATAAGTTAGCCACTGGACTCAAATAAATAATACTGACCAATTGATTATTGGTTGATGGAGCTGTGATATCTCTTGGTAGAAGGCCTTACAATAGATATCCATTGACGAATGTCCATTAAACATAGCTCGTGGATAGTAATTCATCCAATCATTAGTCGCTATGATCTGAGCACTACTATAGTTATTTATAGCTTCACCTTTGGTAATCTCCTTGC
>NZ_CANCWK010000073.1:0-4425 GCF_947381495.1 Limosilactobacillus galli
AAAGCGCTGAAGTTATTAACTAAACGTAATCGTGGAATATCTCTGACAAGAATGTTTGAAGAAATTCATCGAAAAATGCGTGGGTGGCTTCAGTACTACTCAATTGGGAAACTAACTAACTTTATTCAACGCCTCGACAAGTGGTTGAGGGTTCGAATAAGGCAGTATATCTGGAAGCAATGGAAAAAGTTTAAAACTAAGATAACTAACTTACAGAAGTTGGGGCTGTCCCAGCGTGATGCATATGTCTTCGCTAGTACCCGCAAGGGCTACTGGCGAACTGCACATAGTAAGACCTTGAGCTATTCTCTAACTAATAGAAAACTGGAACAACTTGGACTTATGAATATGTCCAAGACGCTCCAGTCAATTCAATGTGATTAAGTTGTCGAACCGCCGTATACGGAACCGTACGTACGGTGGTGTGAGAGGTCGATAATTGAACTAATCAATTATCTCCTACTCGATTAGATTGAGGAATGAACGATGAAACGACAAAAGATAATTAAATTTCTAGGATTAGTAGTGGTTGTAATTGGAATAGGAGTAGGAGGAGCTGTTAATATTGCGCTAAAAGATAGTCATAATGAGAAGCCAAAAACCGTGCAGGAGACCAGTCAGAAGTCACGCCTAAGGTTAACCGATCAACAGTTAAGCATTTTAGTAGGTTTAGCAATGGATCCAAAGTGGTTAACAGAACAGCTTAATAGCAATCAACTAGTCTATGGTGTCGTTAAACCATCGGATACCGTTCCAAAAGGAATTGGAGAAAATGAAAGCTTCCTAATTGCAGCGGGTGAGAGGCAGAGAATCATCTATTTTTCAGTTAATGAAGATCAAACTGTTGAGATTAAGGATAGTCAAAATAACCAAATAAGACGAAAAAAGGAAGTAACGATAAGGCAATTAGTAAGGAGATTTTATCAAACCTCGAAACAGCAACAACAAGTTAATGAGTTGGTTAGTGAGTTACGAACAGAGTAGGATAAGCGTTAGTAATTGAATAAATACTTAAATTTTATTTGTACTATTACTTAAACAGCGGCCTAGTTCAGTAGTGAACTTAATAATCTTTAGTATTTATGATTGAATATTGCCTTAGAGGAACATAACATGTATATTATTAGAAAATAATGAGAGAGTTATGAGGAGGGACAGCAATGTTCAGTCAAATTGGTCAATTAATCTTTGATAATGAGGCTGTTGCAAAGACTCAGGATTTTACAATGGGCCTTGAAATCGAAATGCAACGGGTGGATGAGAATGGTAACATTAGCCAGGAGCCATATCCATCGGCAATTGGTGATGAAAAGACCAATCCATGGATTACCAATGATTTTTTGGAAACAATGTCTGAAACGGTAACGCCGTCTGCTCAACACGCACTTGATGCAATGCACTATTTATACGTTATCAATAATTCGTTGCGTTCTGCACTAGCTCCTGGAGAATTACTTTGGCCCTTATCAATGCCACCACGGTTGCCAAAGGATAAGCGGAAATTGCGGCTGGCTAAGATGGGCCCCGAAAAAGAGGCGTATTTAAAGGAATGGGCAAAGCGTCATGGCTACTCACAGGGAACTCCCTGTGGTGCTCACATCAACTTAAGTATTGATCAACACGTTATTGCACTAGTTCAAAAACATTTCCCGGGAAAGTTTAAAGATGAGCGGGAAGTCCGTAACTACCTTTACACAATATTAGCGCAAGGCTTTGTTCGCTATCGCTGGTTTATCACTTACCTGTTTGGTGCTAGTCCAATTGCGGAAGCAAACTACTTTGAAAATGGTCAAGGACCTCAACACCCGCTTCGGAGCATTCGCCAAAGCAAGTACGGATTCGGTACCAAGTTTACTGGCGACTTTACCAATCTTGATCGATACATTGCGCGAATTGAAAAGGGAGTTAAGGATGGTGTCCTAACATCAGACTATGAATTTCACGGCCCAGTCCGTTTTAAGGGTAATCGCAATCTTAAGGATTTACCGAAAAATGGAATCGAATACCTTGAATTACGAATGCTCGATCTTGATCCAAGTAGTTCAGTTGGGATTCGTACGGGGACGTTACGGTTTATCCGGCTGCTTGCTAGTTACTTCATCATGCACCCAGCATTAAATGAAGAGGAAGTTAATGATATTCTAAAAAACGCTGATAAGATGAATGAGGTCGTTGCGGAAGAAGATCCACGGGAAAACTGCAAGTACCAAGCAACTGCTCGGGCACTAGTGAAGAGTCTTGAACGGTATGCAAATCAAATTCAATTGGGACCAGAATATGCTGAAGTACTTGAAGATTTAGAAGATCGGGTTGAAAATCCACTGACAACACCAAGTGCTAAACTGCTAAACTACGTCAAAGATGGTTCGTTAACGGAATATGCACTTCGTCGAGCAAAACGTTATCAGGTTGCAGCTCAGGAATCGATTAATCCGTTTAAGGGATTTGAAGATGGGAAAATTTATAGCTCAGACGAGTTACGAAAAGCATTAAGTAGATAAATAAAGAGAAGAGGCAAGTTTTTCTTACCTCTTCTCTTTATTTATTCTTGTGCTCGTTGAATTAGATCAGCGAAAAGCGCTTGTGAATAATCATAATGCTTAAACATGTTTTCTGGATGCCATTGAACAGCCAGAACACGATCATTATCGATCGATTCAATAGCTTCGGGAATTTGGTCATCAGCTCGTGCTGTTACTCTTAGGTCGTTTCCAATTTGGTTTAATGCTTGGTGATGACGAGAGTTAACATAGGGCCGTGAACCAACCAAGTTAAAGATTCGACTGTCCTGTTTTACATTAACATGGTGGGACGGAAAGTTTCCCGGAGCATTTTGGGAGTGCTTTAGGGTTTGCCGCGGATCTTCTGATAAGTCTTGAAAAACAGTTCCACCGAGAGCAACATTGATTACTTGCATTCCGCGACAAATTCCCATTAATGCCTTATTTGCTTCTAGCGCGGCTTTAACTAACGCAACTTCAAATAAATCGCGTTTGAAGTATGTAGATCCTAATTCTTGATGCGGCTCTTCACCGTAAAAAGTGGGATCAACGTCACTGCCACCCGCAAAAATAATCCCATCGAAAAGATCAAGATAGTTGGGAATTAACTCAGGATCCACACTAGGAAAAATTACTGGGAGGCCTCCTGATTTAACAATTGCTTCGATTAGTGGCCGAGGAGCATAAGCAGCGTTACGCTCATTAATAATATTAGTAGCCTCAGTTAAAGTGTCTGCTGGAATTGCAATTCGTGGTCGCATAGAAAACCTCCTTGAATTATTTTAATAGTATTATAATAGAATTTTAATAAAGTAGAAAGAGACATTTTAAAAATTACCCTAAATGAGAGAAAGACTATATAATAGTAAGTATGAAAGAAGTGAAAAAGAATGATTGAATTAACTGATATTAACTCAAAGATGAATTTAAATAACGGGACCCAAATTCCGTGTGTCGGTTACGGGACGTTTCGGACTCCCGCTGACGTTGCCGAAAAAGCGGTTGCTGATGCAATCAAGGTTGGTTACCGTCACATTGACACGGCAGCTGTATATGGTAATGAAGAAGCGGTTGGTAAAGGAATTAAGGATTCTGGAATTGACCGAGAAGACCTCTTTGTAACCAGCAAGTTGTGGAACGACAATCGGGGTTATGAATCGACAAAGAAAGCCTTTCAAGAAACTTTGGATCGGCTTCAAATGGACTACCTTGACTTGTACTTAATTCACTGGCCAGCAAACCAAAAGCAATTCGGTACTGATGCAAGTAAAATTAACGCTGAAACCTGGCGGGCAATGGAAGACCTGTATAAAGAGGGCAAAATTAAGGCAATCGGTTTAAGTAATTTTATGCCGCACCATATTGTTGACTTAATGAAGACCGCAACGGTAGCTCCAGCTGTTGACCAAATCGAGGTTCATCCTGGTTGGCCCCATACTGAACAGGTAAAGTATTTACAAGCACATAATATTCTGGTAGAAGCTTGGGCCCCGCTTGGCGGACAAGGAGCAAGCGTAATGACTAACCCAACAATTCTGCAAATTGCTGATAAGTACGATAAAACGCCTGCACAGGTTAGTTTGCGATGGATTATTCAACAGGGAATTGTGCCACTACCAAAGTCAATCCATGAAAACCGGATGGTTCAAAACAAGGACATCTTTGATTTTACGTTAACTGATGACGAAATGAAGAAGATTAGTCTTTTGACTAACCTCGGTGGCCAATGTGCAGATCCGGATGATGTTGATTTTTAAGATCTAAATATTTAAATGGATGATCCTAGACATATTGTCGGGATCATTTTTTTGCGTTTTTATCGACCGTTTGTTCGATTAAGATGTTATAATAAGGCAGATTGCAAGAAATAACTTGAACGAATTTAATGACGTAAATTAAGCAGGAAGATCTCGATTGGTGTGCG
>NZ_CANCWK010000074.1:0-4405 GCF_947381495.1 Limosilactobacillus galli
TCACTTCAACGTTCCTAAGTTAGGTATTTTGCGCTTAAAAGGCTCTAAAAAGCGCATTAACCAGCTACTTTCTCGGACTGCACAAACTCGCATCGGAACGGTAACGATTGTTAAAGATGCCGCGGATCGGTTCTTCTTGTCATTACAGTTGGCATCAGATACGCCGTTTGTTACCAAACCAGCTAAAACTAACGATCAAGTCGGCATTGATCTCAATACCGATAATTTTTTGACGACCAGTAATGGTGACGTAGTCGCCAATCCGCATTACTACCGGACGATTAAAGGGCGTTTAGCCAAAGCCCAACGGGTGCTATCACGGCGCCAACGACGGGCTAAAAAGGAACATCGTTCCTTACGTACCAGTAAAAACTACCAAAAGCAACGGATCTTAGTTGCCAAAATCCATGCCCAAGTTTTTGATCGTCGGCATGATTTCCTCCAAAACCTTTCGACCACATTAATCAAGAACCACGATTTAGTGGTCGCTGAAGAACTACGGAGCAAGAATTTGCTGAAGAACCATGCATTGGCAATGAGTATTGCTGACATTGGTTGGCGATCATTTTTAGGCATGTTGTCATACAAAGCAGAGCTTTATGATCAACGATTCATCACTATTAACCCCAAAAACACCACGCAAACGTGCCATGATTGTGGTTTTGTGATGGGAACTGGCGACACCAAGAAACTGACATTAGCTCAGCGCGAATGGACTTGTCCCAACTGCCATGTTCATCATATTCGTGATCATAATGCCGCTCAAAACATCCTTGAACGAGGATTAGAAACATTAGCCTGATTAGGCTCGTCCCTATGGCAACCTGAGGACGTTAACGGTGTTGGTAATTAGGCGACCGCTACTTGGTTACAGCTATGGTTGGTCAAGCAAGTCTGTTACTTTGTTTCTAGCCATTTCGTTAGAAATGAGGTAGTGAATTAGAATTACGTAGTGATTCTGATTGCCTATATCTACGCAAATTGTGGTCAAATACTCAAAAGAGGGGTGTTTGCTCACAAGCCACGGAATAAATTCCGTGGTGGTTGACTAGGGGGCCTGATGGCTAATTTCGCATCGAAAAACAAAGTCATAAATGACTTTTGTCTCGCTTCCCTTCATCGTTGTTTGCTAAATTTTCGTCTACCGCCGCCGGAGCAGTCGGTCCAGAATGTCGAGGCTGAGCTTGAAGAAAAGGCAGAGGTTCATCAGCCAGAAGAAATGGTTGAAGGTGTGCCAATGAATGACGGCTAGTGAGAAGTGGCAAAGGTTGTACACGACCACGAGGAAAATGTAGAGGAGGTTAGCTCGCAGGATGTCCTTAGACCAGTGATGATGGATGATATAGTTCCAGCATTTTTGGGGATGCTTGAGAATGCTTTCCATGACGATCCCCCTATAAGTTTGCGACCAGCACAGCGACAACAAAGAAGACAACGGCAGTTAGGTAAGAGATTTTTAGGTTATCACGCATTAATACACACTCAGCTTTTCTAGTATTGAAGATTCCTTTTACTATACTATAATATATTGTTGTTTTTGATTAATGCAAATTTATAAAAAGGAGCTAGACAATTGAGAAAGAGGACAAAATATTGGGTATATGGGCTCTTCTGCCTAGTGGTTATCATGCTGGCAGTTGTGCCGCAAATTCGTGCCAGCCGCCAGCAGGCCCAGCCGACCTCCCGTCATGCGGCTGCCAGCCAGTCAGTCCACCGTTCAACCAGTACGGCGCAACCAGCGGGCCAGCATATGCGCATACCGATTAATTGGCGCAAACCGTCCGAAACGGTTCCCTACCCAGACCTCAGCAAGGTTAAGGACCTCTGGGTGAAGGTCGATCTTAAGGGCAACCGGACCTACCTCTATGATGGGCAGAAGGTCATTTACACAATGTACAGCACCGGCGGCATCTACAAAAAGGATGCCAAGACCGGCAAGACGAAGAGTGCCACCCCAACCGGAACGTTCCATGTTCAGCAAGAACGGGGCGACAGCTTCTACAATGCTAAGTTGCAGGAAGGCGCCAACTACTACACCTCCTGGCTGAACCATGGTGAGTACCTCTTCCACAGTGTCCCAACCAAGGCAGATGGTTCCTATAACCAGAAGGAAGCCGCCAAGCTGGGGAAGAGCCAGGGCTCACACGGCTGCGTGCGGCTATCGGTTCCCGATGCCCGGTGGATGGAGCAGAACTTACCGGTTGGTACTAAGGTTGTCGTTGTTGGTTAATCAGCGGGACAATCACTTTTAAGCCGATCAGGATGGCGTTGATCAGGATAAATACAAGAATTATCATCGGCCAGGTAAGCTTTACGATGGGGATGAGCATGGCCAGCAAATTGTAGAGAATGATTAAGCCGACCAGCGCCCCGTTACCGAGGAGCAGGTTATTAAGAAATGTCCGAGTTATGTACTGCTTGAGCATGAGAATCCTCCCTTAGCGAATGACGATCTTGGTGCCCTTTGGTAAGGTCTGGAGCCACTGGGCATCCGGCCGTGACAACTGGATGGTGTTGGGAAAATCGAAGCTGGTTTTCAGCCAGTTGCCTTTAACCTGGTTTTGGTCGCTAGCCGCTGGGGCAACAATGTAGCTCTGCCGGCTCAACGCGGACCAGTTACGGCCGGCGAGGGTGTGTCCAGCGGCAACATGATCAATCTGTTGCCCGCGTTGGCCCCGTGAGACGACCGACTGGTGATTGATGGCGACGCGCGCATGCATGATGTAGATCACACGTTGGCCGCTTAGGACGTAGACCCGCTTCATTCCGGATATCGCGATTAGCCGGAGCCCGGACTGTTTGCGCAGGTCCGGATAGCGTCTGTGTTCAGAAGATTTGCTGAGGTTCGGCCGGCGCAGGCGGTTGGTATTGAGTACCTGGCTTGTTCGACTGGCCCCGGTGATGAAACGGCTGCTGTCCAGGTAGGCATGAAGATTAATGAAGAGGACGATGACCACGAAGAGTGCCGTCGTCAGCAGGATAAATTGCTTTTGCTTGTTGTTCATTGCTATTAGTCAATCCCTTGCGATATTGATATCATTCCTATCTTATCGTATTTTTGTAGTGCATTAAGCATTTTGGAGGATAAAGATGAAAAAATTTTTGGCGGTTTTACTGATGATCCCCCTGGTTCTCGGAATCATGGTGGTGCCAGCCCATGCGGCTCCGCTAATTGACGCCTCGGCCGCGATAATGGTTGATGCATCGACCGGGCAGGTTATCTATGAGCAAAACGCCCAGCAGAAGTTGCCGATTGCCTCGATCAGCAAGCTGCTGACGGCAGTTGTGATCGAGGATGAGGTTCACAGCAACCAGATCACGGGCAACACTAAGGTCAAGATTGATGATGGAACTGCCGCAATCTCAAATGACCCGAACTACTCGGCCATCGGTTTACAGGCGGGGCAGTCGTACACGGTCCGTGAACTGCTGAACGCTGCCCTGGTGAAGTCGGCTGACGGGGCCACGATGGCGCTATCGGCGGCGGCCGGTGACGGTATGGACGAGTTCAATATGAAGCTCCAGCAGAAGGCACAAGACATTGGCTTAAAGAACTATACAATTGTGAACCCGGTGGGGCTGAATAATGGCGATCTGAAATCACTAGCATCAAAGCAATATTCGGACAAGGCAGAAAACGCCATGACGGCTACCGATGTTGCCATTCTGGCGCGTTACCTGGTGAACCGCTATCCGCAACTGCTTCAGGTTACAGCTCAGAAGCAGGTTACTTTCGCCATTGCAAAGGGAAAAACAAAGACCGCGAAGAACTTAAACGAGATGCTGCCTGGCGGCAAGTACACCGTACCTGGGGTAACGATTGATGGGTTGAAGACGGGGACTTCTGATACCGCCGGGGCTTGCTTTGTCGGCACCGGAAATTATCGTGGGCACCGGATCATTACGGTGGTCCTGCACGCCAACGGGAAGAATAAGGACGACCGGTTTGTGCAGACCCAGCGTTTGTATCAGATGTTAAAGCAAAACTTCCACCTTCAGACCATTACCTTGCCGAAGAATATTCAGGAACAGCCGCTCGCTAATGGGCAGCGGCGTCAGGTGACTCTCAGTCCACGCCAGATCACAGTCTGGAGTGCCGGCAATGATGTTCATCGGTATACGATGGCAGTCAAGCTGAACAAGCGGTATCTGAACAAGAAGGGGCAGTTAGAAGCCCCGATCAACCGTAGCCGGGCACTTGGCGAGCTGGAACTGTCGAGCGGCCAGTTGAAGACCCTGGACGGCGGGCCGTTGACCTATCGGCTGTCGAGCGCCGATAACATTGCGCGGGGGAACTTCTGGCAACGGTTATGGCACTAATATTGGATAAAGTCAACCACCACGCCCTAAAGGACGTGGCTTGTGAGCAAACACCCTTCTGATGAGTGCTTGAACCACAATTTGC
>NZ_CANCWK010000075.1:0-3231 GCF_947381495.1 Limosilactobacillus galli
GCATTAGTCTGAGTAGTTAATGCAGTATCGATAGCGTTATTTGCTGCTGTCTTGGCGGCTTCAAGACTGGTTGGAACAGCCTTTTCAATCTCTGCGACACCAGCTTTACCAGCTTGGCTTGCACCATCGTTAGTAGTTGCCTTAGCGATGGTGGCCTTGGCGGTGTTGGCTGCCTCGGTTGCCTGCTTAACCAAATCTTGCTTTTCTTGATCACTCAAGTTAGAAGCATGGTTAATTGCATTAGTCTGAGTAGTTAATGCAGTATCGATAGCGTTATTTGCTGCTGTCTTGGCGGCTTCAAGACTGGTTGGAACCTTAACATTATTGATATTAGAAACGCCATCGTCTTGAGCTTTCTTAATTGCGTCAGCTGTAGTTGCTTGAACAATAGCATTCTTTGCAGCGTCCGCAGCAGCAGTAGCATCTTTGATTAAGTTGTCTTTAGTTGCTTGGTCAATGTTTGTAGCACTGTTGATTTCACCCTTCTTGTTGACAAGAGCATCATCGATGGCCTTATTGGCAGCTTTGGCATCATCCCAATTAGGAATAATATCTTTAGCTTCTACTGGATCACCTTTTGCATTCAGTGCTCTCTGCTCACCATATAAGCTAGAATACATCTTATAGTGGGCTTTGAATAAACTCATATTCTGAAAAGAATAAATATTAGCTGCGATTCCTGAGAATTGTTGTTTTTTCGAATCTGTAGGTGTAGCTAAACGTACTTCATGAGAGTCTGTGTGTTGCGTAGTAAAGGAAATAACATAAGAAGAAAATTGTTCATTATTATATGTACCTTGTGACTTAAATTCCATTGCTTGGTTAAAGTCATTACTGCTAAATACACCATTAGGATTAGTGTTTTTAGAATTTAACCTATACCCCAGTGTGTCATAAATGATTTTGTCCCCCTGTTTTGCACCGTCAACTCCAGTTTTATTTTTAATTTCAAAATTATTAAGATGAAAGTCATGATCGCCACCTAGATAAGGGGTCTTCCCATCATATGCATTATTATAATAAACCTCATTACGATGATTGAAAAAGTAAGTCTGCCATAGGTTCTCAGCACCAACATCAGTAGCAGTAGTGAAATAGTATGGGCCTTGCAAATATTTATTGTTATAAGCTGGCATAGTTTCACTATTAATTAAACCAGTATTTTTATCGACATTTGTCTTAGGATTAAATGAAAAGTCTACTTCGGCTAATGGATTTTGTAATGTATCTTCAGTAGCGCTAGTGCTATCCTTCTCAAATGTATAATATCCAAATGATTTCTTAGGATCAGTAATTACTTCCATGTCAACATTACCAACGATTTGGTAGTCAGAAGTGAGAGCAATACCAAATTTTGCAGAAATTAACCCACTTATGTCACTGCCAACATTTTGTAATCCCTTATGAGGGAAGAAAACAACAGTCCAACGGGTCTTACCATTTCCTAAATCTTTTTTAGAAATATTGATATTATTTTTAGTATCGTCAGCTGTCGTTGCCGATTGCCCAAAAGCAGTACCATTAGCTTGAATGTCAGCAGCACGGTAAACGTAGTCCTGACCATTAATAGTTACAATCTTGTAATACTTTCCATCTGTACCTTTATAAATATTAGAACTGTAGTTATCTGAAGAAGTCAGATTAGTCTTATTGGCCAATCCTTGATTTTCTTTAGCTGGCTGAGTATTATTGCCATTTTGACCTGCTGTACTTGCTGTATTTCTGCCATTACCAGTATTAGTACCAGTACCAGGAACTGCCATTAAATTCATAAATGCTAATTTTGCTGCTGATTTAGCTGTTGATGATTTAATATCAGTGTCAGCGCTACCTTGCGTCTTTGGTGCAGATTGTGAGGTTGTCGCAGCTTCTGTAGAATTATTAGCTGTTGCATCGTTACTTGCACTACTTTGTTTAACTTTTTCTGTTACATCGTTACCTGCACCATTTTTTGCACTACTTTGTTTAACTTTTTCTGTTGCATCGTTACTTGTACTATTTTGTTGAACTTTTTCTGTTGTACTAGTTGCTTCCTGAGTATTAGTTTGTCCAGTAGTTCTCAATACAACTGCTGAAGTTTGTTGCGAATTACTGTTTACTGAACTATTGGAATATTCAACGTTTTCTATGGTTGCTGCCTTTACAGAATGATCTGTAAAGTTAATTCCAAAAATGGTTACTCCTAATAATACCGAAGCCACACCAACGTTAAGCTTACGTAAACTATAACGCGGTGTCCGCTTAGTTTCTAAAAATTCAGGTCGCTTCATCATTATTTTCACCTCCCAAATTTAATAGCTAATTGAATATCGATAACTTTACTTCGGTTTTGATAAATAATTAAATGTTCATAATGATAAAAGCATATTTCCATAATACATCCCGATTACACCGCTATCTTAACATAAACTTTATAATATGTAAAAATTCAGATCAAGGCGATTGGTATGGTAAAGGTGATATTATCCTTGTAAATAATTATAATCTTTGGAATCATGATAAACTTGTCGATACTATTTCACCAATGCAAGATGGCAAACACAATGCTGATGGTGCATTTATGTACTCAGGTATGAATATCGGTGGCGAATTAAAGCCAGAAGAATTTAAAAAGTATTGTTCAAAAGCAAGTGCTAATACTAAATTCTATATGGGTGAAGATCTTTACTACACTAATGCAAGTTTAGCTCGTGGCGATATTTACATGAACAACAAGTTCTACAAGATTTACAACAGATAATTTGTTTCATTCGTCCCCTACAAATAGGGGAGTTACTCTTGGTTAGCCATTGGCAATAATATTAACTTTGTTGCATTTTGTCCCGCTCGAGGCACTCGAGGGCCTCATTAAACTCGAAGTTAAACTTCAAAGCAGAAGTTATTTCTTCAAGGCGGGAGCTATTCGATGGGTGGTAAGAACCATTCTTCCAATATTGCAATTTGTCCCCATTTCAGGGGAGTTATTTGTCCCACGATTTTTCTCGTTGGGAATTCAAAGAAAAACGCGTCAATCCTTTAAAAGCGCAACTGAAGTGAACCCTATAAGTTGGACACTTTAATTTAGGATATTTTTTCTAAGGCAAGATCTCGATACTCAATCGGAGTCTTGCCTTTTAGTTTGTGCCTGATTCGTTTTTGGTTGTAATATTCGTCCAAATTTCAAGAATAAGTTAGCCACTAAGCTGAAATAAATAGCACTGACCAATTAATTATTGGTTGATGAGAACGTGA
>NZ_CANCWK010000076.1:0-2907 GCF_947381495.1 Limosilactobacillus galli
TCATCAACCAATAATTAATTGGTCAGTGCTATTTATTTCAGCTTAGTGGCTAACTTATTCTTGAAATTTAGAAATAAAAAAGGAGGCTGGGAATTAACTATTATTTTCTAGCTTCTAACTAAGTACTGCCGAATGTGTTAATACTCACCTTGATCAATGACTTGCCAAAATACCACGGCACCTCTTCAAGTCCATCACATTTGATAATGGTAAAGAGTTTGCCGAATGGCGTGAGATCGCTAATAAGTATGATATTAGTACCTACTTTGCAGAAGTTGGTGCTCCCAATCAGCGGGGGTTAAACGAAAACAATAATGGTATTATTCGACGTGATGGGCTAAAGAAGGGCATGTATTTTCGTTCATTACCTGATGAATTAATCCGGCAAATTATGACACGCCGTAATAACATTCCACGCAAGTCACTTAGTTACCAAACGCCTTTAGAAGTATTCATGAAGCATATTACAGATGATCAATTTCTAATTTAAATTGACGTTCCGGGAATGTAAAAAAGTCGGCCCATGAGCACTCTAAGTTCATTAGCCGACTTTTTATGTTTAAAATATTAATCTGTCCGGGTGAATTTTCACTATCACTGAGCATTTTGTAATTCCTCCTTCGTGTGGAGCTCAGCCGTTAACAAATCACACAATGGGGTTGCAAGTCCATATTTCTTACCATGACGGGCAACATAGCCGTTAATATAGTCAATCTCTGTCCGCCGTTTGTTCTTGACCAGGTCCTGGTACATTGATGGGTAATGAGCACCGATAACACGGTAGCAATCTTCAACGTGCTTCACTGCTTCATCTACATCAAGGTGAATCCCCTCTTTTTCACCAACAGCAGCAAATTCCTTTACCACGCCAACAACCATCTCATGGGCACGACTTGTCTTACCAAATTCCTCAAGATTGCATTCAAAAAGGGTACACAGTGTGTTTAGTGTCCCATTAACACACCCTTTGCGAAAGACCGAATACCGTGGATCATCAAGTAATCGCGCCTTCAAGCCCGCTTCATCCAAAGTCTTAACTAATTCCGCTGCTCGACGATCTTGTGGTTCCCCCGGTTCAACGTTTCGTAACTCACAGCTCCCATCATCTTCCAGCAAGACGTGGTCCGGTCGGGTCATTTGTGCAGTCCACATTGTGTTACCAAGAAATACCCGATTCTTTGGCAGGTATTTCTCCAAGGTTTTCTCATGACCAATCCCGTTCATCAGGCAAAGGGCCAACGTATCATCATCAAAAACTGGCAGCATGTCCTTAACCATCTGTTCCAGTTGCATACTCTTGGTGAAAAAGAGAACCACATCAAAGTGCAGATCATGCGGTACCTCCTTTTGTCCATATACCGGAACATCTACCGCTACTTCTTCGCCATCGAGGTTTGCCCGGAGGCCACCTTGTTTGAGGGCGGCAACCCGTTCATCCCAACCATCAACAACTGTGACATCATTACCAGCTTGTTTTAACTTGAGGGCAAAACGCGTCCCCATCGCGCCAACTCCCGCAACTGCAACTTTCATTTAATCACGCTCCCTACTTAGCATTGACGACTACATTGCCAAATCCTTGGTCAAACTTCACTTCCCACTCACCAGCCGTAAGCTTTGGTGGCAGGACAAACGTACCGGATGATACCATTTGGCCCTTGCTAAACGTCTTCCCTTGTTCATCAAGTTTCTTGACTAACCACTGCAACGACTTAAATGGGTTGCCCAATACTTCTGATGATTCACCATCCTTCAATTTTTCACCATCTTTGTAAAGGTCTGCATGAACCTTTGCCGCATCATCAACACTGTCAAAGGCCTTGTCGGCATCGCGTTCTTCCCCGTAAACAACTAGGCCACCAACCGCACAATCAGACATTACGTTATACTTTCCAAGGTCCGGGAACCAGTCGACGAAACGCGCATCTGGCAGTTCCAAGTCACCGGCAACCGTCACCTTATGGAAAAGATCGTCAAGCGAGTCAGTTGGCTTCAGATCTTCCTTTGCCCGAAAGGCCAGTTCAACTTCCAGGAGCGGTTCGTTAAGGGTGGACAAATCGACATCCGCTGGTGACTGCAAGAACCGTTCTGCAACTTGTTGTCCGTATAACGGTGAATCCGCGTCAAACATGTCCTGGGTCTGCTTGCTCGTCAGTGATACCTTATAGCCTGCTGTTTCCTTTCCCTTTAACTTCATGACTTCATCTTGAACTGCATAGGCCGTGTCATCATCTGTCACTACGTCTTTCCAGTCGTCTTCTTTTAATGGGGTATTGGTGTCATAAGCTGTAAATAGTGCCTTGGCGAATTCTTCTTGCTTTGTGTTTAATTCAGTCATAGTAATTACCTCCAAAAAGTTCTTACAGCTAAATTTAGAAAGAAAAAAGCGTTCTTACCGTCGCATTTCTGCAACTGTAAGAACGCTTCCGCGTGGTACCATCCTACTTTAACCGGCACAAGGCCAGTCATCTCAATCACAAACTAACATTTGTGGCCAAGGTAATGGATGGCAACCAACCTAAGCTTACTTTAATTCAGCCGGTAACTCAGGAACGATTAACTCCCACGAGCCGTGACTAACTTTCACCAACCGTTAGCTCTCTGCACCTAGTCCCTGGTCATTATTTCCTTCAACGTTTTTCTCATCTAAATTTAATTGTTGATGATAATATACGCGCGATTATCTTCATTGTCAATAGTTAAAATTAAAATTCTTTAATAAAAGTGAACTGAGATCTCACTTTGCAACTTAAAATCTGTTGCACTTAGATTGTAAATACTCAGTAAAAAAAGAAAGGTTGGTCATTACTCCTTTCTCTTTTTTTAGAATTAGGCAGATTGTAAAATTTAAGTTGAACATTTAAGTGGACAGAAAAACCCATCAAGGTCTTTAATGGTGTTACCACA
>NZ_CANCWK010000077.1:0-2162 GCF_947381495.1 Limosilactobacillus galli
TGCAAATTGTGGTTCAAGCACTCATCAGAAGGGTGTTTGCTCACAAGCCACGTCCTTTAGGGCGTGGTGGTTGACGTCACCCTTAGTAAACAAAAAAGCACTACCAGGTTCAATAGGCTGAACCTAGTAGTGCTTTTCACATCTTTATGAATTTTATTCTTCGGCGAATGCTTGCAGGGCCTTCTCAAAGTCCGCTAACTTGGCGTTGGCCTTGTCCAGGGAGTCCGCACTGGTGCCGATGTAGAACTTCAGCTTTGGTTCCGTCCCAGATGGCCGGATAGCGATCCAGGTCTCGTCGTCTAAGACATACCGCAGCACGTTAGATTCTGGAATGCCCAGTTCACTAACCTTTCCATCAGCCGTGGTCTTGGTACCCTTGGAGAAGTCTTCGGTAACAACCACCTTGTGACCAGCGAAGTCCTTTGGTGCTTCTTCACGGAATTTTTTCATCAGACCTTGGATCTTAGCTGGGCCGTCAACCCCGGCGTAGGTGTTGGCAATCGTCTTTTCACGGAAGTAACCATACTTCTTGAAGAGTTCTTGCAGACCATCGTACAGGGTCATGTTCCGGCTCCGGTAGTAGGCAGCAACCTCAGCCAGCAGGGTCAGGGATTGGATAGCATCCTTATCCCGGACGAATGGCTTTACCAGGTAACCGTAACTCTCTTCGAAACCAAACATGAAGGTGTGGTCAGCCTTGCCCGTCTCGTACTGGTGAATCTGGTCAGCAATCCACTTGAACCCGGTCAGGACATTGATCATTGATACCCCGTAGCTCTCGGCGATCTTAGCCGCAAAGTTCGTGGAAACGATCGACTTAACTGCCGCCGCGTTCTTTGGCAGCGTCCCAGCCTGCTTGTGAGCTTCCAGGATGTAGTGCAGCATGATGGAGGCAATCTGGTTCCCCGTCAACAACTGATATTCGCCATTTGGCTGCCGAACGGCACAACCCAGCCGGTCGGCATCTGGGTCAGTAGCGATCAGGACATCGGCGTCAATTTGCTTACCGAGCTTAATGGACCGCACAAAGGCTTCTGGGAACTCTGGATTTGGGTGCTCCAGACCGGGGAAGTCACCGTTGGGTTGGGCTTCGGTTGGTTCAATCGTGAAGTTGGTGAAGCCGGCTTGACGCAAGGCCCGTTCACCCAGCATCCGACCAGTCCCGCAGAGTGGCGTGAAGACGAACTTCATGCCCTTGCCGTATTCCTTGGCCAGTTCAGGGTTAACTGTGACTTCCTTGGCGTGTTGCAGGTAGGCGTGGTCGACATCTTCACCCATGACCGTTTCCAGGCCGCTGTTGAGCATTTCTTGTTCATCAGCCAGCTTGATGTCAAAGATGTCGCTGATCTTCCGGATGTAGCCGGTCATCATGTCAGATTCCTTTGGCGGCATCTGACCACCGTCTTCACCGTAGATCTTGTAACCATTGTATTCCTTAGGGTTGTGACTAGCCGTGATCATGATTCCGGCATAAGTATGATTGTCACGAACGGCGAAGGAAAGTTCTGGGGTTGGCCGAACATTATCGTAAATGTAGACCTTGATGCCGTGGGCCCCGAGAACCCGGGCAGAGTCATGGGCGAATTGGTAGGAATGGTGACGGGAGTCGTAACCAATGGCAACCCCCCGCTTCTTAACGTCGTCACCCAAAGAGTCCATCAGGGTTGCTAACCCTTCAGTAGCCTGACGAACCGTGTAGATGTTCATCCGGTTGATTCCGGGTCCCATCAGGCCACGCATCCCTGCTGTCCCGAATGACAGGGGACCATAAAAGGCATCCTCAATTTCCTTGTCATCGTTCATGGCGTCTAATTCTTGCTTTAATTGCGGATCGAGATCCGTCCGCTCTTTCCATACTTGATAGGTATCTTTCCAGCTCACAGTGAAGTCTCCTTTACTCTTTTCTCTGCTGTCTAGTATACCGCAGATTACTTTTAATAGAAAAATTTACTAATTGTTTTACTAAATTTTTACTTAGTGTTGATCATGTCGGCTGCTTCCTGATCGGACAGGTCAAACGTCTGCTGGATCTTTTTAGCGATCTCGGTTTCGGGAATATCCATTGGTTTGAGCATGGCGACCGTCTTTTTAATGATGTTTGGCCGGAAATCCCGTGACTTTAGTCATGGGATGGATAGGCCCCTTTAGCGCCCGTTAGGGCG
>NZ_CANCWK010000078.1:0-2128 GCF_947381495.1 Limosilactobacillus galli
TGTCAAGGGCGGTTTTAAATTGCTGTTTTATGGCGGTTTAAAAATGTATGATTTGGGCGGTTTAAGAATTGACTGATGCCAGTCGGTATGACTTCCCTTTGATCTTGATTACATGTGAGTGATATACAAGTCGGTCTAAAATTGCTTCTGCAGTTGCTGTGCTATGAAGTACTGTTCCCCAACTTGATAATGGCACATTGGTCGTTATGATCGTTGATTTACGTTCATAACGACCATTTATTAGTTGAAATAATAGTTTGGCTTCATTTTCAGATATTGGTAAATAGCCTAACTCGTCAATAATCAGTAGGTCATACCTCTCATATCGACGCATTACTCGCTCTAAATGGTGTTTTCCTTGAGCAGCCTTCAACCTAAGAATTAGCTCATGGCAATTAATGAATAATGTTCGTACACCTTGTCGGCATGCTTCGATACCAAGACCAATTGATAAGTGTGTTTTTCCTACACCTGGGCTACCAATAAAAATAATATTCTCTTGATTACTTAGAAATGACATAGTCGCAAATTCAGCTATTTGCTGCTGGTTAATTGATGGCTGAAATTGATAATCAAAGTCATTGAGCCGTTTAATAACTGGAAAGCGAGCCCGCTTTATCCGTCTATTTAAGCTTTCCTCTTGCTGATAAGCAATTTCCTTATCTGTCAATTCCAACAATGCTTCACTGAAACTAATTTGGCTATTATTGACCTGTTTTCGATAATCCGCAATTGACGCAGCCATATTACGTAAATTTAACTTCGTTAAATTGTCGATTAATTTTTGATACTGATTCATTTTATTCCCCAATCTGATCATAAATACTGAGGTTATTAAGCATATATTTGTCGATCTCGTCATCTGTTTTATTTTCCATCAAGTCGCTTTTAAGAACGGCGTGTTTATCACGAGGGTCGTAATTGAACTGCCTATCTGTTAAATCATGTTTCTGAATCTCAACACCTTGGTAGAAAATACGAATGACTTTACCATCAGTAGTCGGTTTAATTTCAACCTCTTTTCCGATATAATTAGGGGAAACAGAGTATTGATGGTTTTGAAACCTAATCATTGAATCTTGAGACACTTTTCTAGTTTGGACGCTGTCAAAGTATCTCACGAGATCGTGGTTGAGAGGCCTGAGATGCTCTTTTTCTTTTGCCCATAATTCAATTGGCTTTTGATTATTACCTTGTGATTTCTCGTGATTGAGCCGTTCGGCTAATCGGTTAACGATGTCATTCAAGTCATTAATAGTACTGAATTCTCCATCATAAGGTTTTAATCGGCTCATTGTTCTGGCTAATGCTTCAACGCAACCTTTGGTTTGCGGCCTAAACGGGCGACAGGCAATTGGATGAAAACAAGCGTCATGACTAAATGACAGAAAGCGTTCGTTGAATTTATGATGATGAAAATCACTTAATTTATGGTCAACGACAGTTGACATATTATCAAACCAAATTTCCTTAGGAACTCCACCCGTAGTTCTAAAAGCCTCAAATAAGCATTTGAACAAGGTGTCTTGTTTCTGATCTAACGTTAGTTTTAAGAATTTGAATTTTGAATAAGGTAAAACATACAGGAAAATACTGAAGGTATGTGGTACACCATTTTGGTCAGTCATTGTAATATGTTCTTTCCAATCGACCTGAGCACTCAATCCAATCGTATGCTCAACTCTAATCGTTGCTTTTTTAGTTTGTGTTTTACGAAAGCGACGACAATATTCTTTAACGATGGTGTATTTACCAGTGAAGCCTTTTTCAACGATAAAGTCATAAATTGATCTAGCAGAACATCCAGCTGTGTATTTATCTTCAATGAGATCTTGATATCCATCCAATTTACTGCGGCGTTTTCGTTGCTTTTTAACTGTTGTTTCACCACTCAATGCTCGTAAATAAGCAGCTTTTACAGTTCGTGGATCCACACCATATTGTCGCGCTATCGCCGAATAGTTTGGTTTTAGTTTCTCTACCACAAAATATCTCATCCTTTCGTAAACGTCTTTTCGCATACTCGTCACTCCCTCAAAGAATTGATAAAGTGAGTATACAAAAAATGTAGGAAAACCGACAATTTTAAACCGCCGATTTCCTACATTTTATAACCGCCCTTTACACC
>NZ_CANCWK010000079.1:0-2114 GCF_947381495.1 Limosilactobacillus galli
AGGGGCGTGAACCGCAAGAAACCGCGGCTCACGCCCTTTCATTTGTTTTCAATACGTATCGTTATTGACTGCTTACATCACAACTCCAGCATAGTAGTGTCACATTACAGTATTCAAGGGATTCTAAACGCTTTCGGAAATTCACTTCAGTTAAGTACTAATATCTTCAGTGAATGGTATTAAAACAAAAGAGTCATTCAGGTTGTGCCTAAGCCTGAATGACTCTTTGAATTTGCTAGTTTAGTTTATTATTTTTGTCAGGAAGCAGCTGCATCTAATTTTAATAACGCTGCTTAGCTGCGAATCCAAGGCCGAGCATTGCAGCCATGGCGCCTAATGCCATCGCTACAATACCGTTTTCGTTCCCAGTTTGTGGCAGTTTGTTGCCGTTTTGTTGTGCCTTGACAGCTTCACGGGTCATTGGAGCAACATTAGCGCTAACTTGTGCTTGGCTTGCTGGGTAGTTAATGGTAGTAACATTAGCAGCATAGTTGCTAGTTGCTTGGCCAGCAACGGACTTGGCATCAGTATTGACGGCAACTTGGTGGTCAATTACTTGACTGTTACCATTAACTTCATGATCAACAACTTGGTTATTGTCGGTAGACTTAGTGTCGATCTTGGAATTAGATTTATGATCAACATTCTTGTTGTCACTTAATTTGATAGTCTGATCGCCTTGGTTGCCCTTGTGATCATCCTTGCCAGGCAGTACAACTTCGTGACCGTCATTAGTGTTATAGTGGTCACTATCACCCTTGGCTGCTGACGAGCTGGAGTTCTTCAGCTTTTGTTCCAGAGCATTGTATTCCTCTTGGTCCTGGGCCTTGAGAGCAGCGAACTGATCGTCAAGCGTCTTCTGTTGCTTAGCCAGGTTATCCTTGATGGTCTTGATTTGGCCTTGCAGCTTAGTGATTTCAGGGTCATTTTTGCTGATTTGCTTCTTCAATGCTTCGATCTTAGTCTTGGCATCGTTTTGAATTTCGGCGAGCTTTGCTTCATGGTTCTTCTTCAACTGAGCCAATTGGGCTTGATAGTCAACTTTGATCTTAGCAATGGCTTGGTCGATACTAGTTGGTTCAGTCTTAATCTTGGATACTTGAGCATCGTAATCTGATTTCAAACTGGAGAGCTTAGCCTGGTAGTCACTACTAATTTGTTTAACTTGGTTGTCATAGCTTGTCTTTAGACTAGTTAACTGCTTTTGTAGTTTATTGATTTGGCCGGAAACATCCGTATTACCAGCAATTTTGGCAATGTTTTGTGTCCGACTAGCAACCAAGTCGTTGTACTTGTTAGTAGCATCAATAGCTACTTTCTTATCTTGGCCCAACTTAGCGGTGTCGGACGTCAGCTTGGAGTTAGCATCCTCAAGAGCAGAATTAGCAGTGACAATAGCGTTCTTGAAAGAAACAACATCATCTGATACATCACTTGTTAAGTCTGTACCTGAAGTAATAGAAGACGGATTAGTATAATCGTAACGATATACGATATCACAGAAATAATTATTTTCGTCTTCAGCATCACTAGTACTTACTGGAGAAACCCCAATAGCAGCATAAACAGGTCCAGTAATAGCAGTGGTGTAGTTTTGAGCGTGTCCATGTCCCCCGCCATGTTCGAATAACATAGCTGTAGTCCAATAGAAGACCATTGCGCGAAGATCATCCATTATTTGTAGAGTAGCATTCGGTCCCGCGTAAGTATTTAGGTCAGGAAAAATTTCACTTGGTTTGACTTGAGACCAAGACTCTTTAGTTTTCTCAGGTGCCACGTAACTTTGATCAGCAGCATTTTCACCACTAAATTCATATTTATTTGCATCAACAAATTTAGAGTGGTCATGATTAACACCCATCTTATCTTGAGCTTCAATAGTAGTTTTTTTTGAAGCCAAAGAGCATAATCAGTATTACTCTTAAGCATCGGCAGCTTAGGACTAAACGTTTTACGAATATTATTAACCAAGTCCAGAGCATACTGGTTAATTTCCGCGGTTTGTAAAATTAAGTTAGAAAAATAAAAATCTAAATTTTCTAAATTTCAAGAATAAGTTAGCCACTAAGCTGAAATAAATAGCACTGACCAATTAATTATTGGTTGATGAGAAC
>NZ_CANCWK010000080.1:0-2021 GCF_947381495.1 Limosilactobacillus galli
CTCATGGTTCCGACTACTACGGCCCATAGCGGACTTTCACCGCCTAGCTAATACCCATGCCGGGCGCACTACTAAATAAAAAGACGGCCACAAAATGGTCGTCTTTTTTAATTCTTATCGTGATGGTCCAAAC
The DNA here is from genome assembly GCF_947381495.1 of Limosilactobacillus galli. Classification (NCBI taxonomy): domain Bacteria; kingdom Bacillati; phylum Bacillota; class Bacilli; order Lactobacillales; family Lactobacillaceae; genus Limosilactobacillus; species Limosilactobacillus galli. The sequence continues at coordinate 134 of NZ_CANCWK010000080.1, forward strand.
GCTTCAGATCACTGACGTATTCAACGGTCGACTCGTTCAGCAGGTAAGCCACATCTATATGAAGGATTCCCTCGTACTTCCACCAGTCAGTCACTACAAAGACCGGCTTGCCCGGACGAATGGCTGTCAGGTTCTGCTGGTCGGCATACTCTGCCAGCGCCTTGCCGAACTGTTCTTGGTCGAGCTCCTTATCAGCGTCCTTGCTGTCGAAGTGATACTCAAAGGCCAATACGCCTTTGCCCCAAACATCGGCCACCAGCTGGGAAGCAAGTGTCTTGTCCCAGCCCAGGATCTTCTTCAAACCGGTATTAACCGCCCCATCAGTCACCTGCTGGGCACGGTTGCGCAGCATGATCGTCGCCCGATTGATCAAAATCCGGTGAATGGCAACATACAGGCCAATCACAATAATAACGGCAATCAGGCATACCCAAAATATTCGCATATCATCGCCCCACTTCAATTTCTTCTTTGATTCAATCATACCATGAAATTCTGGGACAGCATTGATTAGTTGTGCTAAAATGGATAGAGTAATTACAGTAATCAATATCTAAATAAGGAGTTTTAAAGTATGACTTTTAAGGTATACTACCAACCGGATAAAACCAAGCGGCCGGTCCGTGAAAACACTCAAGCTCTGTACCTCGAAGCTGACTCAGAAGCTGAGGCACTGCTGATGGTTGAGCACAACACCGACTACAGCATCGAGTACGTTGAACAACTTGATGACAAGGCCCTCGCTTACGAAAAGCAGAATCCTAACTTTAAGATTACGACATTTGATTAATGACGTTGATGGGGGTTGCGGCAAATGATTTGTCGCAACCCCCCTTTGTTTAATTCTTAGTTTAAGCAAAAGGAAGAATAACAATGCATTATTCAATCATCATTAATCCCCAGGCCGGAAACGGCACGGCCCAAGACGCTTGGGGACGGATCAAGGGACAGCTCGACCAAGAAAACATTCAATACCGCTACCAGCTGATCAAAGAGGCTGGTGACGCCGAATACTTTGCAAGCAGGCTTGGCCAGGAAAAGCACGACGAACCGCTGACGGTCATTGTGGTTGGCGGCGACGGCACCCTGCACGATGTGTTAAACGGCCTTATCAAGTCCGCAGCACACCATCAGGACCGGCTCCCCCTCGCCTACATCCCCGTCGGCGTCAACAATGATTTTGCCAAGGGCTACGGCATCCCGCTGGACCCCATCAAGGCCCTCCAGCAGATTCTCAGCACCAAGCAGGCTCATCAGATCAACATCGGTCACTACCATGATGCCATCAAGGAACAGGACCACTACTTCCTCAACAGCCTCGGCATTGGTTTTGACGCCGCAATCACAAGTCAGGCAAACCGCAAGAAGGGACAGCGGCGGTCACTCAGCCGCTTTGCCTACCTGCGCCATGCCATCAGCGTCCTGTATAACCAGCAGCCATTTACCCTGATGGTCCAGCAACAGGGCAGTCGTGATTTCTTTAAGAAGGCTTACATCGTCATCATTGCCAACCAGCCGTACATGGGTGGACGTTTCAAGATCGCTCCCGATGCCAGCTTCGATGAATCGACGCTGGACCTGGTCGTTGCTGAACGGAAGAACTGGCTGATCACCTTTTGGCAAATCTGGCGGCTGGTCCACGGCAAGCTGGCGGATTCGCGCTTTGCCAAACATTTCCACGGCAAGGACTTCCACTGTACGACCACCTCACTGGAATTCGGTCAGGTCGACGGTGAGGAAATCGGCAACCAGTTCATGGACCTGCTGATCTCCACTGACAGCTACCCATTTTATCAGGATCCGCAGAAGTAAAAAAGGGGCTGTGACATAAGTCCCCAAAAATAAGCGGAGTTAGATGAAATCTTCGGATTTCATTTAACTCCGTTTT
>NZ_CANCWK010000081.1:0-1931 GCF_947381495.1 Limosilactobacillus galli
GAATCGTAATCGAGTGTTACGGCGATTTATTCCTAAGGGTCAGCCAATTGAAGAGATTAGTGATGATGAATTGATTCCGATTAATTGGTATCTGAATTCACGGTCTCTCAAATGTTTGAACTGGCGAACTCCAATTGAGATCTTTTTGCTTAATCTGCGTCATTAAATTTGTTCAAGTTATTTATTGCAATCTGCCAAATAATTATATATTTATCTTTTGCCTGTGATATAGCCTTTTGAACACTATTCTGTATAATATCAGTAGGACTAATAGTAAAGCTTTGCAACCTTTGCTATTTGGTCCAAGTGAATCTTTGGATGACGCGTTACCCCTCACCTAATCCAGAACCACGGAGGTGACAGTCATGCCAAGATCTAGGAAAGACTGGAGGGTCAGACACGGTCCAAGTGGCTGTGGCTATCTGGATACTATCCAAAGCAGCTGTACAGTTTGCCAAGGCGTATCAGATAATAAAAAAAGCTAACCACAAAGGTTAGCTACCCAAATGTCTTCCAGAACATTCACGATTGAGAGTAACGAGCCGCAATCTCGTTGCTCTCTTTTCATTTATTTATTATACCAAACTTAATATAACTATCAAGAAGTTCATCGGTAGTCATATACAATACAAAATGTAAGAAGAATAATTAAAAAGGCAATCATGTTTAATTCTAGTAAATGCAGACAAACTGTCGATTCCTAATCATCTAATATTTCATAACCGTGTTCATTAGTATTAATCTTGCCAGAAATTTTTACATAGTGAATAAGCCAATCCAATAATTCTTCATAAAATTGACTTTCTTCATTATTATCAAGACTATTTACTAGATCTAACGTGTTTTCCAAAGAATCTAAAACTGGCTCTAGTGTCAATTCTTCAAAATTACCTTGTGCTTTTTCTTTTAAACTTAATTTCAAAATTTTATGGCAGATTGTAAAATTTAAGTTGAACATTAAGTGGACAGAAAAACCCATCAAGGTCTTTAATGGTGTTACCACACAATCCATTAGAAAGAAGGACCTTGATGAGCACCACTATTTTATCATTCCAGAACCGTGTTGTCATTGAAACGCTTCATAATGAAGGACGTTCCTTGCAATACATCGCTAACTACTTAGGCTTTAGTAAGACCACCATCTTTAACGAACTTCACCGGCTAAATAGTGAGTACCAGGCTGAGCTAGCGCAAACTGACTTTGAACAAAAGGTTAGTCAACGGGGGCGGAAGTCTTCGCTCACTAAAAACCTTAAACACTTGGTCGAGGAAAAGATTCAAGTCCAGAAGTGGTCCCCTGAACAAGTTGCCCATGTGGTGGGGATTGCCTACAAGACGGTCTATAACTGGATTGATCAAGGATGGCTTGATGTACAGCTACCCGATTTGCCTGATCATGGAATTCGTCGTCATCGTGCTAAAGAAAAGCGTGGTACGTTCAGTCACGGCCGCTCAATTGAGGAGCGTCCTCATAAAGTCGAAACTCGCCAGGAATTCGGCCACTTTGAAGCTGATACCGTACTTTCTGGCAAACGTAAAGGTCAAGCTGTGGCTACTTTTGTGGAGCGTAAGAGTCGCCTGACAATTGTTAAACGGCTCCATGGCCGCGACAGTCAGTCCATGACTCAAGCCGTACTTGAACTAGCTAGTCAACTTCAAGACAAGCTCAAGACGCTTACCGTGGATCATGGTAAAGAGTTCGCTAACTATCAGACAATTGAACGGCAAACTGGTACTCCGGTTTATTTTGCCCATGCTTATTCACCACATGAACGCGGTAGTAATGAGAACCGTAACCGAGTTTTGCGACGATTTATTCCCAAGGGACAAGCTATTGAAGAGCTGAGCGATCGCCAGCTGGTTCAAATCAATTGGTATCTGAATTCCCGGCCACTTAAATGTCTTAACTGGCGCACACCAATCGAGATCTT
>NZ_CANCWK010000082.1:0-1891 GCF_947381495.1 Limosilactobacillus galli
CTTCCAGATCTATACGGCTACGATAGCTCATATAGGATCTGGGAAACGTTTAGGCTATGCAGGGCTTACGCCCTGGTTCCCCATTTAAGGGGACTCCGCTACCGACTCGCACCCGTTTTGCAAGCTCAGGGTGATACGCCGCCAGTAGCTCTCGATACCTTTAAGGACGACGAGGTTCTGTCTCGCCCAATATTAATTTAATTAATAGTTACTAGACTGCTTGGCTTCAATGCTGGGTAGTCTTTTAATTTAATGTGCTTTTCAGGGTTAAGAGCCCATTCCAGGATGTTCCGGCTAGCGTTAAGGTCACGATCAATCTCCCTACCGGTGTACTTAGAAGTCCACTGCCGTGGGCCATCCAGACCATGTTTTTCTTGATAATCAGTGCCGTATTCAACTTGACTGGTTTTGTAGCTGTCTACCATGACTAGCGTTTTGCCATTCTTATCAGCCATTCGTTTGAGCCACTGTTCAAGCTCATACGGTTTAATCTTAGCCAAGTGGCGGTTCTTTGCGGTGTTGGCCTTAGAGCTAAGCTCTTTTGACCGCCGCCGCATCTCTTTAGCGTCCAGCTTTTCAACGGCTAATAGGTCATACCCGTTGAATATTTCCTTGGCTATATGCCGATAGCGGTTAGTTAAGATATTTGCCCGGCGAATGTTGTAGTATCTGATCTTGTCATTAAGCCGCTGAATACGTGTGGAATTAGGACTAAGCCAAGTAGCCTTATCCCTGCGGCTCTTTAGCCAGTTAATGATCCGCTCATATTTATCAGCCTTAGCTGATACTAATGCTCCCAGAGGGTACTTTTGGCCATCCGACGTGCGATAGATCACTTCATTTGTCATATTCCAGTCAGCACCCCGAACAGCAGACGGCTGTTTACGCTTTAGCTTTGTTTTAAGTACCAGTTGAAGCTCATAGGAGCCATCTCGCTTATGCTTAATTTTAGATGTGACGATCTTCTGATGCTTCAAATTAATAATATTTTCCACCACTTGGAGATCACCATAATCTTGAATTTTGATGTGATGAGCCGACAATATCGCAATTTGGCCGTTATCTGGAAGCAAAACTGTCTGATGACTAGCTCCATTACGTAGGTAATTTAGTGACCCTTTACGATACCAGGAACGATGGTGTGGATTATTATGGTGCTTGTTATTGCGGTAGTTCTCTTTTTCTTGATTAGTCATTCTAGCCGCTTTTTTGAGTACCTTATGGTACTCGCCAAAGTTAGTCAAGAGAGTGAGTAAGGACTGGTAAGCAGCTTGTGAGTGTAAGCCAACTTTACGAGAATTCCACCGCTTTAGGCCGTAGTTTTCCTGTAAGAATCCGGGTAGAATTTCGTCCTTTATAACATAAGTCTTCCCAGTCCGTGTGCCAGGAAATTTACGAGAAAGGCGCTTGTAGCCATAGGCACGTTCCAGATATTTAAGAGCATAGTTGTGTAGTTGGTTCTCAACCGTCAGGTTGACTTGATGCTTTCTTACCAGTTCTGGTGTCATAACCAGTCGATAGCGTCGTACTCTTACATATTCAGTTGTACTCGGCAATTTGAGCATCAACTATTTCTCCTTCTTACGTTGATCGTCAATATATTTGGCGACCGCCTTTTCATTTACTGCACCAATACTTTCAACATAGTAACTAGGCAACCAAAGGTGCCGCCCTTGTTTCTTCCAGTAGCTGGTCTGCAGTTCAGGGCACTGCCGAAACATTTGATAAACGGTAATGCCTTTAAGCCACCGCATAATATTAGTGACCGATAGTTTTGGAGGCGCACTAACCAGCATGTGTACGTGATCGTCTTTACCAATTTCCATGTGGGCTACTGTAAAGCCGTACTTATTGGCAATTTCCCGGACTTGCTCCCGGAAGACCGCTTCAA
>NZ_CANCWK010000083.1:0-1847 GCF_947381495.1 Limosilactobacillus galli
TAAAGGAATGGGAAATCTCATCTCGAGGCGAGTTTCACACTTAGATGCTTTCAGCGTTTATCTCGTCCATACATAGCTACCCAGCGATGCTCCTGGCGGAACAACTGGTACACCAGCGGTATGTCCATCCCGGTCCTCTCGTACTAAGGACAGGTCCTCTCAAATTTCCTACGCCCGCGACGGATAGGGACCGAACTGTCTCACGACGTTCTGAACCCAGCTCGCGTACCGCTTTAATGGGCGAACAGCCCAACCCTTGGGACCGACTACAGCCCCAGGATGCGATGAGCCGACATCGAGGTGCCAAACCTCCCCGTCGATGTGGACTCTTGGGGGAGATAAGCCTGTTATCCCCAGGGTAGCTTTTATCCGTTGAGCGATGGCCCTTCCATGCGGAACCACCGGATCACTAAGCCCGACTTTCGTCCCTGCTCGACCTGTCTGTCTCGCAGTCAAGCTCGCTTGTGCCTTTACACTCTGCGAATGATTTCCAACCATTCTGAGCGAACCTTTGGGCGCCTCCGTTACCTTTTGGGAGGCGACCGCCCCAGTCAAACTGCCCACCTGACACTGTCTCCCAGCACGCTTAGTGCTGCGGGTTAGAGTGGTCATAATGCAAGGGTAGTATCCCACCAGCGCCTCCAGCGAAACTAGCGTTCCGCTTTCTACGGCTCCTACCTATCCTGTACAAGCAGTACAAACACTCAATATCAAGCTACAGTAAAGCTCCATGGGGTCTTTCCGTCCTGTCGCGGGTACCCTGCATCTTCACAGGGATTTCAATTTCACCGAGTCTCTCGTTGAGACAGTGCCCAGATCGTTACGCCTTTCGTGCGGGTCGGAACTTACCCGACAAGGAATTTCGCTACCTTAGGACCGTTATAGTTACGGCCGCCGTTTACTGGGGCTTCAATTCTGAGCTTCGCCGAAGCTAACCCATCCTTTTAACCTTCCAGCACCGGGCAGGCGTCAGCCCCTATACTTCATCTTACGATTTTGCAGAAACCTGTGTTTTTGATAAACAGTCGCCTGGGCCTTTTCACTGCGGCTGGCCTTGCGGCCAGCACCCCTTCTTCCGAAGTTACGGGGTCATTTTGCCGAGTTCCTTAACGAGAGTTCTCTCGCTCACCTTAGGATTCTCTCCTCGACTACCTGTGTCGGTTTGCGGTACGGGCAGTTAACTACTCACTAGAAGCTTTTCTCGGCAGTGTGACATCAGCGACTTCGTTACTAAAAGTTCACTCCTCATCACAGCTTGTCAACCCGAAGTTAAGCATTTGACTCAACTCCTGACTTACTGCTTGACCGCACTCTTCCAATCGTGCGGATCGCTTAGCCTCCTGCGTCCCTCCATCATTCAAACGCAGTTAACTGGTACAGGAATCTCAACCTGTTATCCATCGCCTACGCCTTTCGGCCTCAGCTTAGGTCCCGACTTACCCTGGGAGGACGAGCCTTCCCCAGGAAACCTTAGTCATTCGGTGGACAGGATTCTCACCTGTCTTTCGCTACTCATACCGGCATTCTCACTTCTAAGCGCTCCACCAGTCCTCACGGTCTGACTTCGCCGCCCTTAGAACGCTCTCCTATCACGTGCACAAAGTGCACATCCACAGTTTCGGTAATATGCTTAGCCCCGGTACATTTTCGGCGCAGGATCACTCGACTAGTGAGCTATTACGCACTCTTTAAATGGTGGCTGCTTCTGAGCCAACATCCTAGTTGTCTATGCAACTCCACATCCTTTTCCACTTAGCATATATTTAGGGACCTTAACTGGTGATCTGGGCTGTTCCCCTTTCGACGGTGGATCTTATCACTCATCGTCTGACTCCTGAGTATAAATC
>NZ_CANCWK010000084.1:0-1842 GCF_947381495.1 Limosilactobacillus galli
TACCTGATGTCACGCCGAATGGCGTTTTTGCATTTACCACCAATTAGGTGGCTAACTTCATTCTATAATCCACCTAAGAAAAATTTTCTCTTTACAGACAAGTAACATTCCAGTTACAAAATAGTTATAAATAGTGAGATGGCTTGAGACTAAACTCACTATTTTTTATACTAAAAAATAGTATGATAATTTGGTTTAATTTGTTTTGGGAGGAAATCAAGATTTTATCGGATCAAAGCAACAATAAATTAAGCTTACATAAAAAGGCCTTGTCAATTATGGCGTTGATGGCTGGAATTGCTATGTGGAGTGCTGGAACTGCTTATGCGGATGATACTCAGACTACCACTGTTGATAATTCTGCTATCACCACAGCGACCACCAATGTCCAACAACAAGGGGGGCAGGTTACAGATAATAATAAGTATTACTATGCAAATGGACAGCGAGAAACTGGCCTCCAAACAATCGATGGTGCTACTTACTATTTGAATCCTGACCAAGGAAATAATTATGGCGCCGCTCAAACAGGTTGGCAAAATGTTAATAATAGCTGGTACCACTTCAATGATGATGGTGTAGCGGATACTGGCTGGTATCAATCGGCTGCCCAGAATTGGTATTACTTTAACAATGATGGAACGGCCAAGACCGGCTGGTACCAATCTCAAGCTGGTAATTGGTACTACTTTAATAATCAAAATGCTTGGGCTGATAAAGGCTGGCAACAGATTAATAATAATTGGTATTATTTTGATCCTACAAATACCTGGGCTGATAAGGGCTGGTTCCAGTCTCAGGCCGGGAACTGGTATTATTTCGATCCAACGAATGCCTGGGCTGATAAAGATTGGCAGCGAATTAACAATAATTGGTACTATTTTGATCCAACTAATACCTGGGCTGATAAGGGGTGGTTTCAGTCCGGTGCCGGGAACTGGTATTACTTCGATCCAACGAATGCCTGGGCTCAGACCGGTTGGCAAAAGATAAATGGAAACTGGTACTATTTCGATAATCAGAATGCTTGGGCGTTGAAAAACTGGCAAAAGATTAATGGTACTTGGTATTATTTCAAAGACTCTTGTGCAATGGCTGCCAATGAATCAATTTATGATGGCAGCAATGTTTACTGGGCTAATGCTAGTGGTGCTACTAGCCAGATGACGGGCCACCAAGCATTTTTAGCTAGCATTAAGCAAGGAGCTCTTGATGGTTGGAAACAGTATGGCGTTCTGCCTTCACTGACTGCCGCACAAGCAATTCTTGAAAGTGCATGGGGTCAATCTAAATTGGCAACTGCTGGTCATAACCTTTTTGGTATTAAGGGAAGCTATAATGGTCAATCAATTGTTATGCGAACGGCCGAATATGGTGGCGGTGGTTACTACTATATCAACGCTGCTTTCCGGCGTTACGCTAATAATTATGAAAGCATCGTTGACCATGGACGTTTCTTAGCGCAGAATTCTCGTTACCGTAATTTGCTTTGGAATCGTAATTTTTGGGATGTTACTAATAAAATTCGTCTTGATGGTTACGCTACAGCACCAAGTTATACAACCAGTCTTAACAACATAATTCGGACCTATGGTTTAGACGCTTGGGACCGTGAAGTTTAGTGGATATTAATAATAATGAAATAACTTTAAGCAGCTTACGTTTGAAGGTACTGTGCCCTGTCAAGTTGACACTTTAAATAATGAAAATTAGCTGGCCTTGCCAAAGCGATATTTTGCTGCGGTAAGGTCGTTTCTTTGTAAGCAGTCAATAACGATACGTCTAGGCGCGGTCGACCAATCCCCCTATACTGAAGACATAAGATTCAGTACAGGAGGATTT
>NZ_CANCWK010000085.1:0-1832 GCF_947381495.1 Limosilactobacillus galli
GAGGCTGGGAATTAACTATTATTTTCTAGCTTCTAACTAAGAAAATGCGAACTATGATTTTTGATTTAATCAAAAATTGTAGTTCGCATTTTTGGTTATTTACTAAAAAGGGTCTTAATTGGTTGATCATTTTACCCAATTTCGTTAAGTTCAATGCCATTAAGGTTAATCCGACATCATTTTCCACAGCCCGTTGGCCGCGCAAATGAGTTCGGCGTACGCCAAAATCCCTCTTCATGCGACCAAAGACTGGTTCAACGTCGAACTTGCGTCGACGATAGATCATCTTACCTTCATCGCTTGAGAGGGTCTCTTTGACTTTTGCTTTGTAATAATTCCAAGTTGGATTAACCTGGATGTAGCGCTGACGCTTACCTGGCGTTTTAGCTAACTGATCTAACTCTTCTGATGATTGATGTGTGTCGGCACGATAGAGTTTAAGATCGCGCTTAAATCCATACTTATCAGTTCGTTTACTGTAGCGATAAAAACTGAAGCGAACGCCTAAATGATCAATATAGTAGTCATCTTCGGCATTGTACTGCCAATTCTGAGGTTTTGTTGGATCATTTTTGAACTTACGCTTCTGCTCTTTTTGATAGGTGGTGTATGGAATGAGTGGTTGCTTATCGAATTGGTCAAGCAGTGTTGTGTAATTATATTCACTACCGTAACCAGCATCAGCTACCACGTGTGTAAAGAAATCCAAGCCATGGAATTGCTTAAGAAATGGCACTAAAGTCCTAGTATCAGTAGGATTGGAAAATAAAGCATAATCAAGGACAAACTGATTATGCGTGGCAATCTGAAGATTATATCCGGGTTTGAGTTCTCGGTTCATCATCGGATCTTCTTTCATGCACATAAAAGTTGCGTCGTGGTCTGTTTTCGAAAAGCTATTTCGTCCTTGAAAAATATCTTCGACACGTTCATATTTTTTAGCCCGTGGAATTAAGTCTTCTCTCAGTTGACGACGAAGCTTCTTTAGAAAACGTCGCCGACGTTTTCTAACTGAACCACCTTTAATTATTTTCGGCTCCTGTTTAATGGCTTCGTCTAGATTAGTGATTTCTTTTTCCACTTCTTCAGCCATTAATTCCATACCGTCGATAGATTCAATCATTTCTGGTTTCATCTCTTTGATGACTTGCTTTTCTACTAACTCATCATAAATACTAGCCGTCTTTTCTCTCAACTTAGCGTGATACTTTTCTATTGCCCGACGCCAAGTAAACGAGTACTTATTAGCATCCGCTTCAACCTTAGTGCCATCAATAAAGACTGCATCATTTTGAATTAGCCCATGGTCCGTAAGAGCCATAGTAAAGTAAACAAAGGTACGTTTTATTAAGTTCCTGGCGTGCTCACTCCGTCGAAAGTTATTGATGGTATGGTAACTGTATGAATGATCACGGGCTAACCATCGCATTGGTAAGTTTTCTTCTAACAAGGTTTCTATTTTCCGGCCAGAATAAGTTTGACGAGAGTACGCAAACAACAGAATTTTTAACATCAGTGCAGGGTGAGAAAGTGGGCGGCCGGTGACGGCCACGTTCTCTTCTAACAAAACCTCTTGTGGAATGGAATCGACAAAAGTATCAATTAACCGAACCAGATGATTTTTTGGCACATTGTAGTCATAATTTAGTACGAATTCTGTTTGTCCCGTGATATAATTTTGATACATGAAAATCGCTCCTTTATGTTTGTTTTTAGGGGTAATTACATCATATCAGGAACGATTTCCTGTGTACATAAGAAGCCGGACGATGAACCAAGATTTGATTCATCGTCCGGCTTTCATTTTGGACTGAGAGTTTTTTCCCAGCCTC
>NZ_CANCWK010000086.1:0-1822 GCF_947381495.1 Limosilactobacillus galli
AATAGTGGTGCTCATCAAGGTCCTTCTTTCTAATGGATTGTGTGGTAACACCATTAAAGACCTTGATGGGTTTTTCTATCCACTTAAATGTTCAACTTAAATTTTACAATCTGCCGTTTTGAAAACCGGTGTCACAATGTCGTGTTTTTCTTCCATTAAAAAATGCCTCCCGTACTAAAGTTGTCTTTAGTATAGGAGGCTGCAACGGGATTGCCTAGACGTATCGTTATTGACTGCTTACAGTGAGTATACAAAAAATGCAGGAAAACCGACAATTTTAAACCGCCGATTTCCTACATTTTACAGCCGCCCTCTACAATTTATGTTATGAATTTGCTACGACGGTTTGAGTAGTTGCTTAATCCCGCTTTTTACGGAATCCGGCACTGCCCAACAAACCAACTAAGCCTGCAATGACTAAGCCAACCAAGCCTGCACCACGTTGTGTTTCGTTACCAGTTTGTGGTAATTGATCTTTTTCATTACCAGACTGTTGAGTAGAACTATGCTTTGTAACGTCACTGGAGTTATCACTTTGAATATGACCAGCTTGGTTACCGTTCCTTTCATTAGTTGCAGAATTATCTTGGTCATCGACTGAATTACTCTTAACAGTAATTCCGTTAATAGCTGCAATTCCATTGTTCTTAGCAGTTTGAACGTCTTCATCAGTGGAAGCACTCCGAACGTTTTCCTTAGCCTGGTTAGCTGCGTTCTGAGCTTGATCAATAAGGCTTTGTTTTTGGTCATCAGTTAAGTTAGCATTGTTGATTTCTTCAATCTTTTTAGCTAAAGCATCATCAATTGCGTTAATGGCATCATCTTTAGTTGCAGAAGTAGCAGGAACATTAATGTTGTTAATCGTTTCAACACCATTATTCTTGGCAGCTTCAACAACCGCATTAGTAGTAGCGGCATCAATAGCGTCCTTTGCAGCGTCAGCTTCTTGATCTACCAAGTCGTTTAAAGGCTTGGCTTCTTCAGCAGTTAATGGCGCCTTCGCAATTGCTCTCTTCTTAGCGGCAACTGCTGCATCAATTGCAGCCTTTGCACTTACCTTGTCGATTGCGAGCTTACCTGCATCCATTGCATCTGCAACACCTTGGTTATCAGAAGCATTCTTGATGTTTTCTTTAGCATCATCAACAGCTTTGTCAATTTGATCCTTTGCTGTTTGCTTTTGATCATCAGTTAAACCTGAAGTTTCATCGATGGCCTTCTTAGCAGCAGCAGCTGTGTTATCGAGATCACTATTAGCGTCATTCTTGGTCTTAGAAGATGTTGGAATTTCAACAGCATTAATAGCTTCAACACCATTTTCCTTAGCAGTTTTTACTGCATCGTTAGTTGTTGCTTTATTGATGTTAGCAATTGCGTCATCATCAAGTTTTTGTGCTTGGTTAACTAACGCGGTTTTTTCTTCAGCAGTTAAGTTAGTACCGTTAATTGCAGCCTTCTTATCTGCTAATGCAGCATTGATTGCGTTAATGGCATCAGTCTTAGAAACTGAAGCAGGGATTTCAACAGCATTAATAGCCTTTTCACCATTGGTTTGCGCTGTATTAACATCAGCGTCTTTAGTGGCAGCATCAATATTGCCCTTAGCTTTTTGAACTTCACCAGCAACTTGCTTCTTCAAATCAGCCTTTTCTTCATCAGTTAAGTTTGAAGCATCGATTGCATCGTTTTTAGCCTTAGCAGCTTTATCAATGGCATCCTTAGCGTTCTTCTTAACACCAGAATCAGTTGGAACAGCCTTTTCAATCTCTGCGACACCAGCTTTACCAGCTTGGCTTGCACCATCGTTAGTAGTTGCCTTAGC
>NZ_CANCWK010000087.1:0-1800 GCF_947381495.1 Limosilactobacillus galli
TGATACCTGATGTCACGCCGAATGGCGTTTTTGCATTTACCACCAATTAGGTGGCTAACTTCATTCTATAATCCACCTAATTTATAAAATTTAGGAGAATTCACCTTAGTATGATGTATTGAAATATAAAAGCAGTTAGTTAATACATTAAGTCCTTTTAGAAGGTAACGCTGCCTATTTTAGGTTAAAAGATACCTTGCCTAGCCACACAGCTCATAAATTTTCTAAAACAATGAGTATAATCAATGCTTTTTAATTGCGTTCTTGATATACTGTGCCTAACCAAAATTAGAAAAGGAGTTGCTAAGAATGGAAATCACAATTAATGGTGAAAAGCGGCAATTAGTAGGCAATCCACCAGCTGTTGGTGACGAATTCCCACACTTCAAGGTTTTTGATAAGAATGGTGACAAGGTTAAGACCCGGCAATTGCTTGGCAAAATAACTCTCTTAAGCGTTGTTCCAGATATTAACACCCCGGTTTGTAGCATTCAAACACAGCGGTTTAACTCAACAATGGACCAATTCCCAGAGGTTAATTTCCTGACCATTTCAACTAACACGACTGAAGATCAACAGAAGTGGTGTGCCGCTGAAGGTGTCAAAAACATGGAATTGGTTTCTGACAAGGAAGAATCCTTTGGTTACGAATCAAAGCTGTTAATACCAGATGAAGGAATCCTTGCGCGGTCAGTCTGGATTCTTGATCCGGATGGGAAGGTTGTTTACCGGCAAATTGTAACTGAATTAACTGATGAACCAGATTACGAAAAAGCAATTGCTGAATTAAAGAAGTTAATTTAGGTTAAATCGATAACTAAGGCCGTCCTTAGTTGTCGATTTTTTTAGTGCGCCCGGCATGAGTATTAGCTAGGTGGTGAAAGTCCGCTATGGGCCGTAGTAGTCGGAACCATGAGCTGAGGACAAGGGTGTCCACCGTGAGGTGGAATCTGAAGGAAGTCTAAGGCAAAGTACTGCATCGATGAACAAGAAGTAGCTATAAGGCTGAAATTAACTGGATAAGGCTGCTAGACAAGTTGAAGTCCAATACTACTCGAAGTTGGTCTCAGTAAAGCTAACGATGACATGGTACGAAAGCTAATATTCTTACCCGAGGAGGCCTGACTTACAAGCTTCCGACAAGAAGAATAAGATAAATTTCCACAGAAGCAAGCGGTACAGTGATGTAGCGTTGAGTAAGTCAGGAGTCAGCCGAGGTCATAGTAGTTTGAGTAATCAGATGAAGGACTGAACGACAATAACTTGTAACTTATATCGGAGGTGTAATCAGGTGCGACGATCGCAGAAAACAGAACAACAAGCTGACCGCTTGTCGAGGATAGATTTGGAAAATCGAAAGTACACAAGGGCGCGTAGTACCAATTCTGATGAAGGTAAAGGCGTGAGTGTCACTTTCCAAGACAAGGTCTTGGACCGCAATAACCTTAACCAGGCATACTTGCGGGTAAAGAGAAATAAGGGAGCAGCCGGCATTGATGGTTTAACTGTTGATGAACTGCTTCCATACCTCAGGGAAAACAAAGAGGAACTAATCGCTAAACTGAAAGACGGCAGTTACAAACCGTCCCCAGTTAAGCGTGTGGAAATTCCTAAGCCCAACGGTGGGAGGAGAAAGCTTGGGATTCCGACGGTCGTGGACCGGATGGTCCAACAGGCGATCGCCCAGGTTTTAACTCCTATCTTCGAGCAAGTTTTCTCGGACAACAGTTTTGGCTTCCGTCCCCACCGTGGGGCCCATGACGCTATTGCAAAAGTAGTAGATCTTTATAATCAAGGCTA
>NZ_CANCWK010000088.1:0-1751 GCF_947381495.1 Limosilactobacillus galli
ACCGCATGGAGAGCTTTCGAATACTTTAATTGCTTCTTACTCAGTAATTTAGTGATTCGAATAAACTCCCGACGAATATGAACTAAGCACGAGCCAAATCGGGCATTGGAATATAAACGATTACTGTAACCGCCATAGCCATCACACATGATAAAGCCCGGATAGTCCTGTCCGATAATATCGCCAATTACTTTTCCTGAGCGTGTATTACGATAGTGAAAAATCACCATCTGATGACGACTAAATTCGCTCGTGGTCTTGGTTGCCCAAAAATAGCTGGTGTTTTTAGCTTCGTCAATGACCTTAAATGGCGTTTCATCCATTTGAATTACGTTTTCACCTTGCATTAATTCGGTTAGCCGGTCATACAGTGGTTTCAAGTATGTTTGACTAACTGTAATAATATTAGTGGCGAGTTGACGACCACTAACTGGCAAACCAACGGCTTGCCAGAGCTTTACTTGTCGATGAAAGGGTAAAGCTAAGGCAAATTTATATTCAGCTACTTTAGCCAAAATACTACTAGAAACATAACTGTGAGGCAGTAATGATTGAGGCATCTGGCTACTAATGATGATATCTTTACCATCTTCGTCACAGTCATTACACTTATAGCTTTCTTGGTATAAATTCACACAATATAACTCGGCTGGCTTCAGCCGGACTTCACGGCTATACAAATGATTACCAATCTTTTTCATCTGTTCATGGCACTTTGGACAATCCTCATTAGTTAAATGAATCGTCTTATCTACTTGAGGTAACCTATCCAAAAAAGCGGTCCGCTGACCAGAAACCTTGGCTTTCCGATGACGCACCACTTGTTTTTTCTGCTTTTCAATCACTTCCGTGATTGAAACATTAGAATCTTGCAGCTGAGCTAGTTCATCATCACTAAACAGTGATTGCTGACCATCAACTACGGACTCAATTACTTCAGTTTTTTTCCCAAACATTTGGTTTTGTTGAAGCTTAATAATCGCTGTCAACTTATTAACCTGGTCCTTTAAAGCCTTGATTTGCTGCTTAAGCTCTCGATTCTCCTCTACTAAACTCTTACTCATAGTACGTCACCTCCCTTTAAATTATTCTTCGGTAATTATATCAAAGAACAACGATTTTAAACAGAGGTAATTCAATAAAAGGTACCTGGTTGGGCTGCTTTGATCCGACGAACTGGCAACGGGTTTAATCCTTTCAATAACCAATCCAATTGCCTAGCTGATAACTCTTTAGCTTCACTACTATGTCTTGGCCAGCTCAAATGACCATTCTCAAAACGCTTATAGAGTAAAATAAAGCCTTCACCGTCCCAAAGTAACCCTTTGAACCGATCATTACGTGACCCGCAAAAGAGGAACAGAGAATTATCGTATAACTCTAGTCCATAGTTTTCCGCGATAACCATCGCCAGCCCATCAATTCCTTTACGTAAATCAGTTTTCCCGCAAACCAGATAAACATGGTCTGGATCGTGCCAGTTAATGAGCATAATGCACCACAGTCTTTACAATCTCGGCCGCAAGGCTGGGATTGGTGCCTTTGAAAATTGTTAATTGGATATTTCCAGCTTTCATTTTAACGACTGGCCGCGATGAAATTTTGGCCTTACTAACCGGCTTACCTTTGGCTTTGAAAACGGGTGCCACAATATCATGCTTCTCTTCCATAAAGAAATCCTCCTGTACTGAATCTTATGTCTTCAGTATAGGGGGATTGGTCGACCGCGCCTAGACGTATCGTTATTGACT
>NZ_CANCWK010000089.1:0-1740 GCF_947381495.1 Limosilactobacillus galli
AGTCTGTTACTTTGTTTCTAGCCATTTCGTTAGAAATGAGGTAGTGAATTAGAATTACGTAGTGATTCTGATTGCCTGTATCTACGCAAATTGTGGTCAAATGCTCAAAAGAGGGGTGTTTGCTCACAAGCCACGGAATAAATTCCGTGGTGGTTGACAAAGGTCAGTTTCATAAAGAAGTGAATCTTTAACTTAAAAGCCTCAGTATTCTGATTGTAGAATACCAAGGTTTGCTATTATTTAAACAGTGCTTGGTACTGACCATAACCAGCCGTTGCCAAATCAGCTGCAGGAATAAAACGAAGGGCAGCCGAATTGATACAATAACGTAAACCACCCTGGTCAGCGGGGCCATCAGTAAATACATGTCCCAAGTGTGAACCGGCCTGGCGGCTACGAACCTCAGTACGTTCCATGCCAAAGGACTGGTCACGCTTTTCCTTTACCACCCGCTGGGCAATAGGCTTAGTAAAGGCTGGCCAACCACAACCGGAATCATATTTATCAAGTGAGGAAAAGAGTGGTTCTCCGCTAACCACATCTACGTAGATCCCTGGCTGGTCAAAGTTATCATATTTACCAGTAAATGGTTGCTCCGTGGCTGCCTCCTGGGTAACAGCGTATTGAACGGGTGTTAACCGTTTCTTTAGTTCTTCTTTGGACATCATAGTACCTCCTCGTATTCTATAAATAAATCCTTATGGATTTTGCTACATTACATCTTGTCTTCTGGTCACCGCCTGATAACCTCTAATTATCATTGGCTTTGGTCAACTGGTATAGGTTAACACCTCCTTGAATTTGAAAATACTATAAGCCATGTTAAAAAGCTATTAATCTGCTTAACTCGGACCCGAGTTCATTCATGTAATTGCTATACTAGAACTGCATACCGCTATGAAGATTAAGTAATTTTCACCGGGCCTTTTTCCGAATAAAATGGTAGCAACAAATCAAGGAAGAAAGGTGATCGGAATGAAAAAGCTTAGTCGTAAGTGGATCGCGCTAATCGCAGTCGTAATCCTCGTAGTTGTCGGTGGCCTGGTCGTTAATAACCACCGTCAAGCAGTCGCTGCTAATAACAAGGGGAAGCGGACGTTGATTGTTTACTTCTCTAGAACCCGCGGAATCTATGGTGGTGACCTGAAGATCGGTAATACCAAGCAGATCGCCGATGATATTCAAAAGAAGACTGGCGGGACTGAATTTGAGATCCGTCCACAAACGCCTTACCCAAGTGACTACGATCAGACTGCTCGCTTAGCTGATCAACAACGGCGAGAAGGCGCGCGGCCAGCCATCAAAGGCCCAATGCCTGATGTCAGCAAGTACGACACCATCTTCATCGGCTCACCAGTTTGGTACAATACTTACCCAATGGTTGTGCGGACGTTCATGGATCAGGTAAACCTAGACGATAGCAGTAAGACGGTTATCCCGTTCACAACCAATGAAGGTTCCGGCTTAGGTGAAACGCCAGACGTTTTGAAGAGTCAGTACCCGAATGCTAAGACCCGGCGTGGCTTCACCGTCCGGGGAACCGAAGCAGCCCACGCTCGGCGCCAGGTTAACCGTTGGCTCGGCAAGTTAGGTTACTAGGAATTAAGTAAATTGCGATTAATAGTTATGAAGCTCTTCGCTGTCGCAGCGGGGAGCTTTTCGCAGTGCGCCCGGCATGGGTATTAGCTAGGCGGTGAAAGTCCGCTATGGGCCGTAGTAGTCGGAACCATGAGCCGAGGA
>NZ_CANCWK010000090.1:0-1586 GCF_947381495.1 Limosilactobacillus galli
GCAAGCACAGATCGAGGCACTTGTCATGACGAATAATCTAGCAAAATTTGGAATGTTACAAACTAGCAATTGACGTTGAATACATTATTTTTCTCCAATCTAGGGTGAAAGTCCTCTTCATCTGTTTTTTCAAAGTATCAAAGTTCTAATCGTTCTCTTCCCCTTTGATTTTAGCTTATCTTTGGGTAAAACCTCAAATAAAAGTCCAGTGAGAGAAAAACTGGTAATTCAACTACGAAAGCGCTTGATAGGTTAATTATCAAAATGACCAAATTTTGATAATTAGAAAAACATTAGAATTTACGGTTGACTTTTTAATTTAACTCCCGTAAACTAACACCATCAAAATTAAATATACATATTCAAGGAGGGATTGCTCATGGAAGCTAGTGTCAAACCTACTTCAAAGCAAGCGTCTACTACATATGCGAACGCCTCCCGCTTCAAAGAAGCACTATATCGGGTGTTCGCCGCAACCGCCAACGCCATTCTCGTAGTTCTAGGGGGTGGACTTCTTCTTTCAACCGTCGGGAACCTAACTGGTGTCCATGCTATTTCTTTAGTTGGGGCTGAAGCTCAAGCCCTACTTGCCCCAGCAATCGGGGTCGCCGTTGCTTCACAATTGAATACGACAACTTTAGTTACCTTTGCCTCGCTAGTTTCAGCAACTGTCGGTGCCAATGCGGTTCATTTTACTAACGCATCTGTACATACTACAACCGCAACCGGCCAAGCTTTTGTTTCAACAGTTGGCGCTCCGGTAATGACTTCTGGTCAACCAGTTTCGGCGCTTTTAGCAGCGGTTGCTTGTGTTCTAGTTGGAAAATACTTAACGGGTAAAACGCCGCTTGATATGGTTCTTGTCCCATTTGGGGCTTTAGCCGTTGGGGTTGCCTTCGGTTTATTAGTTGCCGCTGTCGTTACACCAGCCCTCTTAGCGGTTTCAGCTTACATCGCTCACTCAATGACGGTTAACCCCGTTTTAGGTTCAGTTGTTATCTCATTAGTTTGGTCATTGTTCTTGATGACCCCGGCTTCATCCGCCGCCTTGGCAGTTGCCTTGATGTTGGATCCCGTTTCATCCGCTGCGGCTTTGATCGGGACGACCACCCAATTCGTTGCCTTTACGGTAATGTCTTGGCGGCAAAATGAACTTGGAGCTAACATCGCTCAAGGAATTGTCACACCGAAACTGCAATTTCCAAATCTTTTGTTAAACCCATATCTCTTAGTGCCATCGCTAGTTTCAGCGGCAGTCTGCGCCCCGGTAGCAACGGTTCTTTTCCACTTCCGTTCCACCTACACGTTAGGAGGTTTAGGTCTTAACTCATTGATTGCCCCAATCGCTTACCTTTCTCGGGGATGGGATCAATTTGCCACCTACATGACTTTGGGGGTTGTTGTTCCCGGAGTCATGTCATTAGCAATCTACCTCTTCATGAAGAAAATGGGTCTCATCGGGGAAAACCAACTTCATCTTGAAGTATTCTAATTTTTAAAATATCAAAGCACGCGATTTGCTAGTTCGTAACATTTAACAAAAAAAGCCTAACAAGGTTAGACTCAAAGTAGACTAAAAAAGGAGT
>NZ_CANCWK010000091.1:0-1576 GCF_947381495.1 Limosilactobacillus galli
GAACACAGAAGTTAAGCTTCAACACGCCGAAAGTAGTTGGGGGATCGCTCCCTGCGAGGATAGGACGTTGCCACGCGGTTTTTGGAGGATTAGCTCAGTTGGGAGAGCGTCTGCCTTACAAGCAGAGGGTCACAGGTTCGAGCCCTGTATCCTCCATTGAGCCGTTAGCTCAGTCGGTAGAGCATCTGACTTTTAATCAGAGGGTCGTGGGTTCGATCCCCACACGGCTCATTGCCAAACAGCTATCGGTTTGGTATAATAATAGTGTTGTCCATGCCGACTTAGCTCAGTTGGCAGAGCATCTGTCTTGTAAACAGAGGGTCGGAGGTTCGAATCCTCTAGTCGGCACTAAATATGCGGAAGTAGTTCAGTGGTAGAACATCACCTTGCCATGGTGGGGGTCGCGGGTTCGAATCCCGTCTTCCGCTTCGCCAATTCTATAATGCCGGGGTGGCGGAATTGGCAGACGCACGGGACTTAAAATCCCGCGGTTAGTGATAACCGTACCGGTTCGATCCCGGTCCTCGGCACTTATGCACCCATAGCGCAATTGGATAGAGTGTCTGACTACGAATCAGAAGGTTGAAGGTTCGACTCCTTCTGGGTGCATTTTTTCGGGAAATAGCTCAGCTTGGTAGAGCACCTGGTTTGGGACCAGGGGGTCGCAGGTTCGAATCCTGTTTTCCCGACTTACTAATTTAATATTAGTTTTCGCGGTGTAGCTCAGCTGGCTAGAGCGTCCGGTTCATACCCGGGAGGTCGAGGGTTCGATTCCCCCCGCCGCGATTTGCCTGGCTGTTTTGGACCTTTAGCTCAGTTGGTTAGAGCAAGCGGCTCATAACCGCCCGGTCGTAGGTTCGAGTCCTACAAGGTCCATCAATTGTTTGGTGAACTCATTTCACATCATGGAGGATTACCCAAGTGGCTGAAGGGGGCGGTCTTGAAAACCGCTAGGCCGTGAGAGCGACGCGAGGGTTCGAATCCCTCATCCTCCTTTTGTTATCGCGGGGTAGAGCAGTCTGGTAGCTCGTCGGGCTCATAACCCGGAGGTCGTTGGTTCAAATCCAGCCCCCGCAATTTTGGTCCGTTGGTCTAGTTGGTTTAGGACGCATCCCTGTCACGGATGAGATCACGAGTTCGAGTCTCGTACGGACCGCTTTAAGTTGGCTCGGTAGCTCAGTTGGTAGAGCAACGGATTGAAGCTCCGTGTGTCGGCGGTTCGATTCCGTCCCGCGCCATTAAACATGTTAATATATTGCGGGTATAGTTTAGTGGTAAAACCACAGCCTTCCAAGCTGTTGTCGCGAGTTCGATTCTCGTTACCCGCTTTTATGGGCCTATAGCTCAGCTGGTTTAGAGCGCACGCCTGATAAGCGTGAGGTCGATGGTTCAAGTCCATTTAGGCCCATTGGAGAATTACTCAAGTTGGCTGAAGAGGCGCCCCTGCTAAGGGTGTAGGTCGCGAAAGCGGCGCGAGGGTTCGAATCCCTCATTCTCCGTTATGACCCGTTAGTCAAGTGGTTAAGACACCAGCCTTTCACGCTGGTATCGTGGGTTCAAATCCCGCACGGGTCAC
>NZ_CANCWK010000092.1:0-1512 GCF_947381495.1 Limosilactobacillus galli
AGAACTAGACCAAAAGCCAAAGTGGCTTAGTCTAGTTCTCAAAAATCTCTTCATCCTTACCGATTGACAAAGAGCCGGTAAAAAGGCGGTTTGCAATCTTTCGGGTTGTAAACCGCCTTTTTGAATTAATTTTCTCTATAAAGATTAAAGAAAAGTTAAATAAAAATTAAAATAGTCTTGACCAGACCAAATTTTGATAATACACTTATTATAATTTAATGATTAGAGAGGAAATGAAGCTATGCCTGAATTAGCAAACGATTTGTTAGGGACAATTAACCACAAGCTGGATGCCCAGAGTCCATCTGGTATCCGGGCCTTTGACCAGGAAGTTTCTAAGGTGCCGGGGATCATCAAGCTGACCCTGGGTGAACCGGATATGAATACGCCGGAACACGTCAAGCAGGCGGCCATCAAGAGCATTCAAGAGAACGATTCTCACTATGCTCCCCAGGCTGGGAAGCCGGAACTGCTTGAAGCCATCAGCAAGTTCCTTAAGGATACCCGTGGCGTTGAATACAATCCTGATAACGAGATTGTTGTCACCGTTGGGGCCACAGAAGCCCTGGTGGCAGCCCTGTTCTCCCTGCTGAATACTGGTGATAAGGTCATCATCCCAACACCGGTCTTCTCACTGTACTTCCCACTGGTTGCAATGACCGGTGCGACTGCTGTTCAGGTTGATACTTCAGCCGATGATTTTGTTCTGACGCCGGAACGCTTGGAAGAAGTCATCGAACGTGAAGGCAAGGGAGTTAAGGCAGTACTGCTTAACTACCCATCCAACCCCACCGGTCGTGAATATCCAAAAGATGTCCTGGAGGGCTTGGCCAAGGTTATTACCAAGCACCACCTCTATGCGGTTGCTGATGAAATTTACAGTGACCTGGTCTATGGGGTAGAGCACTACTCGCTGGCCACGATGATTCCAGAACGGACCCTGTTCATCTCCGGCTTGTCCAAGTCTCATGCCATGACTGGCTACCGTCTCGGCTACATTGCGGGTCCAGCCCAGATCATGTCCAGTATCCGCAAGATGCATGCTTACCTGGTAACAACCGTCACGGATAATGTCCAGGCAGCGGCTACCGAGGCGTTGACCAATGGCCGTGAAGACCCAGTTGCCTTCCGTAAGATTTACGAGCACCGGCGGGATCTGGTTGTCGATGGTCTGCGGAAGCTCGGTTTTGAGATGTCAACGCCACAAGGGGCCTTCTACATCTTCGCCAAGATTCCGGACCGTTTTGGCAAGGACGATGTGGCATTTGCTAAGCGGCTGGCCAAGGAGGCCAAGGTTGGGGTTACCCCCGGCAGTGCCTTTGGTGCCGGGGGTGAAGGCTACGTCCGTCTTTCCTACGCCTCATCAGATGAGGACCTGCAGGAATGCCTGAAGCGGATCGGCGAATTCGTTAAAAACTTAGATTAAAATTAATTGAAAAGGGGCTGTGACAAAAGTCCCTTGAAATAAAAGAACCATTCGGAATTTCCAAAGAAATTCTGAATGGTTCTTCC
>NZ_CANCWK010000093.1:0-1480 GCF_947381495.1 Limosilactobacillus galli
AAGGAAAACGGAGTTAAATGAAATCCGAAGATTTCATCTAACTCCGCTTATTTTTGGGGACTTATGTCACAGCCCCACTCTATGAAGATTACGGCTGATCATTGAGAACTTGGTGTTCCCTGGCCATCGCTGGCAGACGCATCGCCGCCACTACGGCTAGGATTAGTATTATTATTTGAATTGCTGCTCCGGTAGCCGGTGCCGCCACGGTAGTAATTTCCGCCGATTGATCCAGACACACTGCCATTAGTGCTTTGGCTGGTGCCCGTGCTGCCGGTACTCGTATTATCATTACGGCTTGCCGCACTGGTGCTGCTCTGAGAACTAGCAATGCTTGAAGAGCTACTGGTGCTGGTAGAACTGACAGCACTGAACGAGCTACTGCTGCTGCTTGCCTTTTTGGCCGCTTCCTTGATCTTCAAATGCTTAACAACCTTTTGATCACCGCGGCGAGCAATAATATCATAAGTTCCGGCGGTATCGAAAGTGAATGACCGGGTAACCGTCCCATCAGCCTTACTTGGCTTGAAGGTCTCCACAACTATGCCGCTCCGGTGCCCCCTGATTGTCACCTTGGTCCGTGGCGAAATCAAGAATTTAACCTTGACCACACCATCACTATTCAGATGGGCCGTCTTCTTGAAGCTCAGCGTAATATCATCATCGTCATCGGCTGCTGGTTCGACAGCTGACGATGATTTGCTCGTCTTTGCCGGCGCTGGTGCCGTACTTTCTTTATGACCGGTAAAAGAGGTAATACCAATTCCCACCAGACTCCCCACGAGGATGATCACCAGCAACCAGTTTACAAAGATCCGACTGTTGCTGACAAAGTTATAACCGCGCCGGTTATCCCGAACCTGGCCGACGTAACGGATGATCAGCAAAATTGCTGCAACAATTGCAATAATTATCAATAAATTTTTAATTCGCATAATTAAAACACCATTATTCACTTAGAATTTAATCAATACGTTCAAATTCTACCATGAATAGCTGAACTTTTTAAGGTCACAAATCAAAAAAGGGGCTGTAACATAAGTCCCCAAAAATAAGCGGAGTTAGATGAAATCTTCGGATTTCATTTAACTCCGTTTTCCTTTAAAATTGGCTCTTTGTCAATCGGTAAGGATGAAGAGAATTTTGAGAATTAGACTAAGCTACTTTGGCTTTTGGTCTAGTTCTCTTTTTTGATAATTCACGAATCATGAGATTAGAAGTCTTCAACGAAACAAGAATCCTAATCCGGAAATGGAAGAAGTTGCGATAACCATATGCAGTCCGCTTGATTACTTTAATTTTATTGTTGGTGCCTTCGATCGGCCCGTTGGTTAGTCGGGTGTAAAAACTGGTAATAATCTCCTGGCAGTGCTTGACGAGTGTTCGCTTAACTCGTCTTATAACGTTTGGTAAATTATTCCGCTTGATTAACTGATCTAACAAAGCCTGACTATGGTGACTAATTGCGGTTATTAAGTCT
>NZ_CANCWK010000094.1:0-1476 GCF_947381495.1 Limosilactobacillus galli
CGGCATGCTGATCCGCGATTACTAGCGATTCCGACTTCGTGTAGGCGAGTTGCAGCCTACAGTCCGAACTGAGATCGGCTTTAAGAGATTAGCTTGCCCTCGCGGGTTAGCGACTCGTTGTACCGACCATTGTAGCACGTGTGTAGCCCAGGTCATAAGGGGCATGATGATCTGACGTCGTCCCCACCTTCCTCCGGTTTGTCACCGGCAGTCTCACTAGAGTGCCCAACTGAATGCTGGCAACTAGTAACAAGGGTTGCGCTCGTTGCGGGACTTAACCCAACATCTCACGACACGAGCTGACGACGACCATGCACCACCTGTCATTGCGTCCCCGAAGGGAACGCCTAATCTCTTAGGTTAGCGCAAGATGTCAAGACCTGGTAAGGTTCTTCGCGTAGCTTCGAATTAAACCACATGCTCCACCGCTTGTGCGGGCCCCCGTCAATTCCTTTGAGTTTCAACCTTGCGGTCGTACTCCCCAGGCGGAGTGCTTAATGCGTTAGCTCCGGCACTGAAGGGCGGAAACCCTCCAACACCTAGCACTCATCGTTTACGGCATGGACTACCAGGGTATCTAATCCTGTTCGCTACCCATGCTTTCGAGCCTCAGCGTCAGTTGCAGACCAGACAGCCGCCTTCGCCACTGGTGTTCTTCCATATATCTACGCATTCCACCGCTACACATGGAGTTCCACTGTCCTCTTCTGCACTCAAGTCACCCAGTTTCCGATGCACTTCTTCGGTTAAGCCGAAGGCTTTCACATCAGACTTAAGTAACCGCCTGCGCTCGCTTTACGCCCAATAAATCCGGATAACGCTTGCCACCTACGTATTACCGCGGCTGCTGGCACGTAGTTAGCCGTGACTTTCTGGTTGAATACCGTCACTGCGTGAACAGTTACTCTCACGCACGTTCTTCTTCAACAACAGAGTTTTACGAGCCGAAACCCTTCTTCACTCACGCGGTGTTGCTCCATCAGGCTTGCGCCCATTGTGGAAGATTCCCTACTGCTGCCTCCCGTAGGAGTATGGACCGTGTCTCAGTTCCATTGTGGCCGATCAGTCTCTCAACTCGGCTATGCATCATCGCCTTGGTAAGCCGTTACCTTACCAACTAGCTAATGCACCGCGGGCCCATCCTGGAGTGATAGCCGAAACCATCTTTGAAATCAAAACCATGTGGTTTTGATTATTATGCGGTATTAGCATCTGTTTCCAAATGTTATCCCCCGCTCCAGGGCAGGTTGCCCACGTGTTACTCACCCGTCCGCCGCTCACTGGTGATCCATCGTCAAATCAGTGCAAGCACGTCATATCAGTTGGGCCAGTGCGCTCGACTTGCATGTATTAGGCACACCGCCGGCGTTCATCCTGAGCCAGGATCAAACTCTCATATAAAATATAAGAACTTGAATAGCTCTAATTCAAATTAATTAAGCGAATTGACTTCGCAAATGTTTTGCTTCTAATCAC
>NZ_CANCWK010000095.1:0-1455 GCF_947381495.1 Limosilactobacillus galli
ATCGTTAGTTCGTCTATGGTAAGATGATGGTAGGTCATTTGTGGTGTCCTTTCTTTTGATGTATGGGTATTCAAAAGTCTACCACAAATGGCTTTTTATTTTTCTAACTTAATTTTACAAACCGCGTTATTAAGAAATAACAGTAATTTAATATGGTAGGTGTAGAGATGGATAAGGGGATAACCTATAAGGGAATTGATTGTTTTAAGTTATTTGCGGCAATTGGAATAGTTGCAATTCATACTAATTTACCGTTTTTTGAAACCTTAGGAAGATTAGGATTACCCTTTTTTTCAATTGTTACTAGCTTCTTTTTCTTTAAGCATTATTTGAAATTAAATTCCCATAAAGAAAAAATTTATTATTTAAAGAAGTTTGAATTTAGGTTACTTTGGCTATATTTTTTATGGCAAATTTTGTATATTCCTTTAGCAATTAAAAATAGTGCTAGATTCTTTGAGTTTAATGGAATAAGTGTAACTAGTTTTCTTACGTATATTTTTGATTTAATCTTTAAGTTGTGGCCTTCTGGTGTTAATGGTTGGTTTCCTTCATGGTATATCATTGGTATGATAATAGCTGTGCCTTTTTCTCTTTTTGTTTATAAATATATTTTTAGAAAGAATAATTATCTATATGGCTTGTTTTGTATTGTAGTTGAAATGTATTTTGTACTGTGTAGTGGACTGGGTATTTTAAATTTAATCAAAGTGCAAGTAATAACTCCTGATTCTTTTCCCAGATTCCTAATTTATATTTTCCTTGGTTATTTAATAGCTAGCCATATAGAAAATGTGAAAAAGTATAGATTCCACAGAGTTTTGATTTTAGCATGTATACTTGTTGTACTTTTTTATTTAGAAAATTTAGTAATAAGTTTATTAGGTGGATCAATTAGTAATGACGAAACTATTCTAACCGTTCCTACAAGCTTAGTAATTGTAATTTTGGCTATATTGTATACACCAAGCTTACGTCAAACAACTTCTTTAAGAAGATTTAGTACGTTTCTTTATTGTTTCCAAGCTTGGGGATTTGCTGTTTTTGATCATTTTAATTATTCACTTAAGCTTCAAAATACCACCGCTGCGATAACGGATTTTATATTTGTTATGAGTACTGCACTAATTGCATTTGTAATTTATAATTTTATTCGAAATAAGACCCAATGGAAAATTTGGAATTATATGGTGTGATAAAAGCAAATACGGTATTCTTATATGTGTGTTACTTCTAAAACTAAATAAAAAGCCGCTAAAAAAGAATAGCACTCACGATTGTGAAGATGCTATTCCTTTTGTTTTTTTGTCAATCGGTAAGGATGAAGAGATTTTGGAGAACTAGACTAAGCTACTTTGGCTATTGGTCTAGTTCTCTTTGTAAGCAGTCAATAACGATACGTATTGAAAACAAATGAAAGGGCGTGAGCCGCGGTTTCTTGCGGTTCACGCCCCT
>NZ_CANCWK010000096.1:0-1128 GCF_947381495.1 Limosilactobacillus galli
AAAGCTTGGGATTCCGACGGTCGTGGACCGGATGGTCCAACAGGCGATCGCCCAGGTTTTAACTCCTATCTTCGAGCGAGTTTTCTCGGACAATAGTTTTGGATTTCGGCCACATCGTGGCGCTCAAGACGCAATAGCGAAGGTAGTTGATCTATATAATCAAGGTTACCGACGAGTCATCGACCTAGACCTAAAGGCTTACTTTGATAACGTCAACCATGATTTAATGATGAAATATCTCCAACAATATATTGATGACCTATGGATACTAAGACTTATTCGTAAGTTCCTTACGAGCGGAGTCTTGGACCATGGACTTTTCGCTAAGAGCGAGAAAGGAACTCCGCAAGGAGGGCCGTTATCACCACTGCTGGCGAACATCTACCTCAACGAGTTGGATAAGGAATTAACCAGACGTGGCCATCACTTTGTGCGCTATGCGGATGACTGTAACATATATGTTAAAAGTCAGCGAGCCGGAGAAAGAGTAATGAAGAGCATTACCATATTTCTCGAAAAGCAACTAAAAGTCAAAGTAAATCCAGATAAGAGTAAAGTTGGTAGTCCTTTGCGACTGAAATTCCTTGGATTTTCGCTAGGCGTAGACCGTAATGGTGCCTATGCCCGGCCGGCTAAGGAGTCGCAAAAGCGAGTCAAGCAAGCATTGAAGCAAATTACGAAACGTAATCGAGGGATTTCCATCGCTAGAATGTGTGCGGAAATAAACCGGAAGATGCGAGGCTGGCTTCAGTACTACTCAATTGGGAAATTGACAGGCTTTGTCCGACGCCTAGACCAGTGGTTGAGGACACGGATTAGGCAATACATCTGGAAACAGTGGAAGAAACTTAAAACGAAACTTACTAACTTGAGAAGGTTAGGATTGTCTTACCGAGATGCGTATACTTTCGCTAGTACCCGCAAGGGCTACTGGCGGACTGCACACAGTAAGACACTAAATTATTCTCTAACAAACAGAAAACTGGAACGCCTCGGACTTATGAATATGTCTAAGACGCTCCAGTCAATTCAAAAGTGATTAAGTTGTCGAACCGCCGTATACGGATCCGTACGTACGGTGGTGTGAGAGGTCGGTAATTGAAATAATCAATTACCTCCTACTCGATT
>NZ_CANCWK010000097.1:0-1114 GCF_947381495.1 Limosilactobacillus galli
ATGGCATTCGGAGTTTATCTGAAGTTGGTAACCCATGACGGGCCCCTTGTCCAAACAGTAGCTCTACCTCCACGATTCTTTACCTCAAGGCTCCCCCTAAAGAGATTTCGGAGAGAACCAGCTATCTCCAAGTTCGTTTGGAATTTCACCGCTACCCACACCTCATCCCAGCCATTTTCAACTGACACGGGTTCGGTCCTCCAGTGCGCTTTACCGCACCTTCAACCTGGACATGGGTAGGTCACCTGGTTTCGGGTCTATAACTACATACTTCATACGCCCATTTAAGACTCGCTTTCGCTACGGCTCCGGTTTTTCCACCTTAACCTTGCATGCAATCATAACTCGCCGGTTCATTCTGCAAGAGGCACGCCGTCACCCATTAACGGGCTCCGACAGCTTGTAGGCACATGGTTTCAGGAACTATTTCACTCCCCTTCCGGGGTGCTTTTCACCTTTCCCTCACGGTACTGGTTCACTATCGGTCACTAGGTAGTATTTAGCCTTGCGAGATGGTCCTCGCAGCTTCCGACGGGGTTTCACGTGTCCCGCCGTACTCAGGATCCTGAACTGAGGGTGTGACGTTTCGTCTACTGGGCTCTCACCATCTCTGGCACAGCTTCCCAACTGTTTCGACTACGTCGCACTTTGGTAACTCAAATGTTCAGTCCTACAACCCCAGCGAGCAAGCTCACTGGTTTGGGCTCTTCCCCTTTCGCTCGCCGCTACTCAGGGAATCGAATTTTCTTTCTCTTCCTGCAGCTACTGAGATGTTTCAGTTCACTGCGTCTACCGCTTGCCAGCTATAGATTCACTGGTCAAGCAAGCACCGACTAAGGTGCTTGGGTTTCCCCATTCGGAAATCTCCGGATCAAAGCGTACTTACCGCTCCCCGAAGCATATCGGTGTTTGTCCCGTCCTTCATCGGCTCCTAGTACCAAGGCATTCACCATGCGCCCTTCATAACTTAACCTTGATAACCACTTAGTGGTTATCTCAATTAATTGAGTTAGCGATTATTTCGTTAATAAAACTCAAATAACGCGGTGTTCTCGGTTTATTGTTTTAATAAATAAAGAAATTAGATATTATTTAGTTTTCAAAGTACAAGCTC
>NZ_CANCWK010000098.1:0-1023 GCF_947381495.1 Limosilactobacillus galli
TAACGTCAAGGTTATAGACCAAAAATTAATGATTTATCATGCCTCACGATTGGTTCGACAACATTACCTGAGTGATAAAAAACTAAATTATCATCGCGATGATATGAAAGAAATCCTTGGGACAACTATTTTTCATGACTTAGATGACGATAATTTGGCAGAACAGGTAGAAATAAATTTACGCATGTTTGATCAATTATAGTGGAGGAATGACGGATGACTATCTATACACAATTAGAAGACAATTTAGAAAAGCTCAAGCTGACTGCAATCAAAGAATATTTGTCAAATTACTTGAATAATAATGATTTATCATTAGCAGAAGCTCTAGAACAGCTAACTGCAAAAGAAATCACATATCGAACTGAACGATCAGCTAAAATGTCCATTCATATTGCACACTTTCCTTACGACAAAGGCTTGAATGATTTTGACTTTAACTTTCAACCTTCGGTTGATAAAAACCGTATCATGAACTTAAAATCGATGAATTTTGTTTCGTTAGCACAAAATATCTTATTCATCGGGTCTTCAGGAGTTGGCAAAACGCACTTAGCAACTGGATTAGGAATGGAGGCCTGTAGGAATCATCTCAGTACTTATTTTGTCAATTGTCATGAACTAATTGAACGGCTCAAACTTGCCCACCAAGAAAATCGTCTTGAGGCAATATTAAAAAACTACAGTCGTTATAAGCTTTTGATTATTGATGAAATAGGCTATCTACCTATTGACGATTTGGGATCAGATCTTTTCTTTCAGTTAATAGCTCGTCGATATGAAAAGAAATCAACAATCATTACCACTAATATTCCACTATCCAAGTGGGGTCAAACATTCTCTAATCCAACAATTGCGAATGCGATCTTAGATCGCTTAGTTCACCATTCCGAAATATTCAAAATTACTGGAAAATCATATCGAATGAAAGACTATCAAGAACAACAGACAACAGAAACAAATCGGTGAAAAACTACATTTTTAAACCGGTGAAATCCTACATTTTAAAATCGGTGTTGACAC
>NZ_CANCWK010000099.1:0-953 GCF_947381495.1 Limosilactobacillus galli
TATCCATAAATCTTCTGGTCTTTGATCAGTTGCTTGGCTTATTTCGTGAT
The DNA here is from genome assembly GCF_947381495.1 of Limosilactobacillus galli. NCBI lineage: Bacteria > Bacillati > Bacillota > Bacilli > Lactobacillales > Lactobacillaceae > Limosilactobacillus > Limosilactobacillus galli. The sequence continues at coordinate 51 of NZ_CANCWK010000099.1, forward strand.
TGAGCTGTGTTTCAAGCTGCTTCACGATATTTTTTAACGCCTTCTCATCCTGAAATTCGTGATTATAAACTTTAATACGGTCTACGGTTCTCGCTAAGGCTTCGACTTTTCCTTTGGTTTGGGGACGGAAGGGCCGACAGGCTTGGGGAATAAAGCCTGCGGCTTTAGAGAAATTCAATAAGCGTGAATTCCAAATAACTTTTCGATAGCTACTCTTAGCGTGATCAACCGCCGTTTTCATATTATCGAAATAAATTCTTTGAGGAACACCGCCAGTATTTTGAAAAGCCTCAATCAAACATTGAAATAGTGTGTCTTGTTTACGGTCAAAAACTAACTTTAAGAATTTTTTGCGTGAATAACCCAATACATACAAAAATAGTGAAAAAGTAATGGGGCGGTGTTCTCGGGTATATAAGACTAAGTCTTCTTTCCAATCAACCTGACTTACATCACCAGGTGCAGTTTCAACTCTAATCACTGGCTGCTGGTATTGTGCTTTTTTCAACTGGTGACAGTAATCACGCAAGATTGAAATCCCGCCTTCGTAGCCTAATTCTTTAATGAAATAGAAAATGGCTGTTGCAGAACAGGTTTTGTATTTATCCTTGATAACATCACGGTATGGGTCCAACTTACTTGGGCGACGCTTGTTAGTTTGTCGTTTACCGGCTTGTGGATTATTTAAATACCGCTTAATTGTCCTAGGGTCACAATTATATTGACGGCCTAGGGCCGCATAATTAGGTTTAATTTTTGCCATTTTGTAAAATATTAACTCCTCTTGTAATTCTAGTCGCATCAAATCACCTCAAAAGATTTAATGCAATTAGTATAAAAAATTGTAGGAAAACCGACAATTTCAAATCGGTGTTTTCCTACATTTTAGAACCGGTGTTAACA
>NZ_CANCWK010000100.1:0-926 GCF_947381495.1 Limosilactobacillus galli
TGAGTATACAAAAAATGTAGGAAAACCGACAATTTTAAACCGCCGATTTCCTACATTTTATAACCGCCCTTTACACCGTTACTTCAACAAGCAACTATATCGGCATGACCATCCCCTCACCAACGGGACGGTTCGATCTAAAAAAGGTAAGATCGCCCTGCTATTTGAGTACGCGGTTAACTATGGCTTTCTCAAAGACAACCCAATGGATAAAGTCAAAATTACTTGGAAAAACGAGGCATCACGCCGACGCGATGAAATTGAGAACAAATACCTCACCTTAGATGAGTATCACAACATTATCAACGATTGTATTGATCGCAACATGCAGTACTATGCCGACGCTTTTCAATTACAATTCTTAACTGGAATGCGGTTTGGTGAATTGTCTGGTCTTCAAGTAAATGACATAATCAAAGAAGACGGTAATAAAGTCCGCTTGAGAATCGATGGCACAATGATCTGGAAAAAGAATCCTTATCGACATTTTCTTTCTCACGACACTAAGACATTCGCTGGGTTAAGAACCATCACTCTTTCTCCTACCGCTGCCAATATCGTTGAACAACATGCCAAAGGGAAAAGCCAAAGCGCTCTGCTGTTTGCCATCAACCAGACAGCAACAACTTATAACCAACAGAAGCCTCTTAATGTTAACAACGCCAATCAATATCTGAAGCGAGCTGTTGAACGACAAAAGATCGACAAAAACGTTACTACTCACTACTTTCGCCACACTCATGTTTCTGTTCTGGCAGATATGGATGTTCCACTACGAGTAATCCAGAAACGCGTTGGTCACGCTAAAGGTGATATAACAACACAAATCTATATGCACGTCACTAAACAGTAAGCAGTCAATAACGATACGTATTGAAAACAAATGAAAGGGCGTGAGCCGCGGTTTCTTGCGGTTCACGCCCCTT
>NZ_CANCWK010000101.1:0-921 GCF_947381495.1 Limosilactobacillus galli
GGGGGTATTTTGTATTGTAAGTTATTCAACTATTGAGAAACTTAAGCTACTTAGTAAGTATCAAGAATCGGATTACGACCTAACGGTCTTCTCCGATTATCACGGCGTGCGGCCAGCGAATATGAGTAAATGGATCAAACAATTCTTAATGGCTGGATTAGCAGGTCTAATTAGGCCTAAGCATAATCGGAAATACTCATTAGAAACAAAGGTAGCCGCTGTCAAAGCTTATCTTTCAAGTACGTATTCTAACCAGGAACTCCTTCAGCGATACCAAATTAGGAATATTTCTCAACTCCATCAATGGGTTATCAGTTACAATAGTGGCAACCTTACCGTTAATCAGACAACGAGAAAGCGAGCTAGAAGAATGGGACGAAAAGTAACCTTTGATGAAAAGAAGAGTATCGTTCAATGGACGATTGACCATGACAACAACTATAAGGCGGCTGATGAGAAGTATAACGTTAGTTATCAACGCGTTTATTCTTGGGTACGCAAGTACCAGGAAAACAATGATTGGGCAGCATTGAAGGATAACCGTGGGCGTAACAAGGATAAAGAACCGACTAATGAATTAGAACGGTTAAGAAAAAAAGTTCGCGAATTAGAGGCTCGAGAGCGTGAACGGGAGGTTCAAATTGCATTTGCAAAAAAATTAGTCGAAATACGCAATCGGGAGGTGGATCGACCGGACGATATCAAGCGATTCAGGAAATGATAGCCGATTCAGTCCGTGAATTAACCAAAGCTGCTGGAGTGTCTAGGCAAGCTTACTACAAGTGGCTTAAACACGATCCAAATGAACGTGAAATCGAGGAATTGGAACTTCTCAAGTTAATTGAGCAGTTAGAAAATGAACACAAACAAAGTGTTGGTTATGACAAAATGACCAGGTTAATTAATTTGAGTCAGCAAGTT
>NZ_CANCWK010000102.1:0-886 GCF_947381495.1 Limosilactobacillus galli
TTCACTTAATATGATACCTGATGTCACGCCGAATGGCGTTTTTTATTTACCACCAACTGGGTGGCTAACTTCATTCTATAATCCACCAAATATCTGTTAGGACGATCTGAATATAAAATTTTATAAAACAATGCTTTCAAAGAAATAATAGAATAACCACGGCGCCTTTTTTTAATCAAATTTTACTCTAATTTAACCCTGTCGAAATCGACTAGGTTAAAGGAAGACTTTAAGAACGTACATTCGTATTAAAGCCCAAATAATCATTGTCCAAACCCTGATGACGTAAAAAGCTGGTAAACAAAAAAGGCCCATCCCCTACTGCAATAGGAGACAGGCTTAAATACTGTTAGTTCTTGCTGCAACAAGAGCCAACCAAGAGTTAAAAATAGTGTATCCAGCAATATTTTTAACTCTTTCATTATAGCAAAATAATGGAGGGATAACTATGTGGATCGAACAGCGTTCCATACATGGTAAGGTTCGGTATTGCTTTATTGAGCGATACAAATCTTCACTCACGGGCCGTTATCGCCGTGTTTCAGTCACCTACGGGAAGAAGACCCCACAAGTGGTTAAAACAGCCACCAGGGAGCTGGAGGAGAAGATTCAGAAGGCCCTCGCAGAAGAAGGGCGTGCTGTTCGTAAAATCACCATGCAAGAACTGGAAACCAGGTTTCTGGATGACTACGAAAAACAGGTCCGATATAACACCTATCACAACGGTGAGATTTTTCTCGATGAGTTTGTTGAAGCTTGCGGACCGAATACCCGCCCAAGTGCCATTACAACCGTGTGGTTAAACCGTTTGTCAAGGGCGGTTTTAAATTGCTGTTTTATGGCGGTTTAAAAATGTATGATTTGGGCGGTTTAAGAATTGACTGAT
>NZ_CANCWK010000103.1:0-821 GCF_947381495.1 Limosilactobacillus galli
CTAGACCAAAAGCCAAAGTGGCTTAGTCTAGTTCTCAAAAATCTCTTCATCCTTACCGATTGACAAAGAGCCAAAATTGCAAAATAAAAAGCGCCCGCAAAGCCTGATATAACAAGCTTTACAGACGTTTGATTAGCTTAGCTGATACATTCGCATTACTGCTTTAATATGCCTCCGGTGGGGGTCGAACCCACACTCCCTCAACGGGAACTGGATTTTGAGTCCAGCGCGTCTGCCAATTCCGCCACAGAGGCATCAGCTAACTAAAAGGTGGTAATCGGATTTGAACCGATGATGAAGGTTTTGCAGACCTCTGCCTTACCACTTGGCTATACCACCAAATAGTTATGACCAGACATAATCGTCTGATCAGAAGGGCGGTATGTGGGATTTGAACCCACGCGTGCCGGACCCACAAACCGGTGTGTTAACCAAACTTCACCAATACCGCCAAGATATTCAGTTAAGCAGGGATAGTAGGAATCGAACCCACAATGACGGTTTTGGAGACCGTAGTTATACCGTTTAACTATATCCCTATAAAATGGAGGAGAGTGGATTCGAACCACCGAACCCGAAGGAATGGATTTACGGTCCATCGCGTTTAGCCAGACTTCGCTACTCCTCCATAAATGGCGCGGGACGGAATCGAACCGCCGACACACGGAGCTTCAATCCGTTGCTCTACCAACTGAGCTACCGAGCCATCGCATGTTTGCTATATATGTTTGCAACAAAATGTTGCAATGGAGGATACAGGGCTCGAACCTGTGACCCTCTGCTTGTAAGGCAGACGCTCTCCCAACTGAGCTAATCCTCCA
>NZ_CANCWK010000104.1:0-725 GCF_947381495.1 Limosilactobacillus galli
CTTAACCTTACTTCGTAAGTCTTTACCGACGTAGCCGACGTCAGCTAGAATTTGTGGACAAGGGCAGTTTTGAATCAATTCTGGAGCAGCCTTAACGTCATGGATTGAAGCTGGTGTCACTTCATAATCGAGAATCAGGCCGCTAGGTTCTACGATCATGTGAACTTTGAAACCATAGAAGTACAGCTGTTTCGTAGCGTTATAGCCAATGTTAGCAATCCCAGCAAACAAGCGAGCTCGAGCATTACGAACCCCTTGACAAAGCGGGAGCGGATAACTATCGATAATGGCTGTTTGGGAAGGCGTAGTCCACGTTAGCAATCCTCGGCGAATTGCTTGAAAAACTGGTGTGACCTGGTTAATCCGACGGATTAGGCGGGAATACTCCAACAAGGGTAACGAAGGGATCGTAGCTTGCACTAAATCGTAAAAGGCCGTCCAAGTTGGAACATGATATTGCGTTTTGAGGAGCATTAGGGCCATTATCTCAGCGTCAGATAGTTTGACGTGTTCAATATTGCGCCGTTCCATAAATTTTCGTGGGACAAAATCTTGCATCAACTGTTGTAATTCAGAACAAGTGTAGGCAAAAACCGCTTGAAAATCATGGCGATCATAACTAGACTTAAAGTAGCTTAACAAGGCAAAGACTCCTTTTTTAGTCTACTTTGAGTCTAACCTTGTTAGGCTTTTTTTGTTAAATGTTACGAACTAGCAAATCGCGT
>NZ_CANCWK010000105.1:0-701 GCF_947381495.1 Limosilactobacillus galli
AAATTTAAGTTCTTAAGATTAACTCTAGATCAGAAGCAGGATACTCTATTCAAATGCTTATTTGAAGCATTTAAGACTACTGGTGGAATTCCTAAAGAAATTTGGTTTGATAATATGTCAACTGTCGTTGACCATAAATTGAGTGACTTTCATCATCATCGATTTAACGAACGGTTCCTATCATTTAGTCATGATGCGGGATTCCATCCAATCGCTTGTCGTCCATTTAGGCCACAAACTAAAGGTTGTGTTGAGGCCTTGGCAAGAACAATGGGACGATTAAAGCCTTACGATGGAGAGTTTAGTACCATCAATGACTTAAATGATATCGTTAATCAATTAGCTAAACGGCTTAACCATGAGAAGTCACAAAGTAATAACCAGAAGCCAGTTGAATTATGGGCAAAAGAAAAAGAGCATTTCCGGTCTCTCAATTACGATCTCACAAGGTACTTCGAAAGCGTCCAAACTAGAAAAGTATCGCGAGATTCAATGATTAGATTTCAAAACCATCAATACTCTGTTTCCCCTAATTATATCGGAAAAGAGGTTGAAATTAAACCAACTACTGATGGTAAAGCTATTCATATTTTCTATCAAGGCGTTGAAATTCAGAAACATGATTTAACCAATAAGCAGTTTAATTATGATCCGCACGATAAACATGCCATTCTAAAAAGTGATTTGATGGAAGATAAAAC
>NZ_CANCWK010000106.1:0-549 GCF_947381495.1 Limosilactobacillus galli
GGAGGTGAAATTAAATGAAGACTATGGCAAAGCTAAAATACAATTTTGGGTTGAAGGCCCGGATTTACCCAAGCGACCAGCAGAAGCAGTTGATCAAAATCAATAGCGATGCAAGTCGCTTTGTCTACAACGAATTAGTCGCGATCGGTAAAGAACTTAGCCAACTACGGCGGGTTAAGCTCCCCATTGATACCGTTCAAGACCGAATCAAACAGTTAAAAGCGCGCCAAAATACCCGTAACATGTCTAATCACTTTCCATTTCTGAATGATAAGCGAATTGATAGTTTAGCTAAGGCGAATGCGAAGCAGAATTACAATAAGGCTTGGAATGCTTTTCGGAAAGTTCATGGTACTGGCGTGCCTAAATTTCACCGTAAGAGCTACGTTTGGCGTTATCAGACTAATTGCCAGTACAATAAGCAAACCGAGGCGTGGCTGACGAACGGAACTGCTAAGTTTATTGACTCAACTCACTTCAACGTTCCTAAGTTAGGTATTTTGCGCTTAAAAGGCTCTAAAAAGCGCATTAACCAGCTACTTTCTCGGA
>NZ_CANCWK010000107.1:0-502 GCF_947381495.1 Limosilactobacillus galli
AAATCAATGGTACAGCAAGTAACAAAAAACGATAAAGATAAGAATTCATCTTATCCTTACCGAATATCATAGAACCATAATAAAAAGCTTATTTATCAGCTCACTTGTAAGAGCTAATAAATAAGCTTTATTTTTTACTTCAATTGTCCAGCGTTATCAAATTCATAGAGATGACCATCGATGTATTGTGGCCCTGTAACCGCATGTCCGTCATTAGTGAAGTAGTACCAGTGTCCATTAATTGATTGCCATCCGATCCGCATAGCGCCAAAGTAACCGTCGTGATCAGTACGCAGATCATATAACTTACCATTGATCCACTGAAGGCCTGTCAGCATGTTTCCTTTATCGTTGATGTAGTACCGGTGGTTATCGATGTTCTGCCAACCCTTGTATTGCCAAGCATTGACTGGATCGAAATAGAACCAGTTGTTATCAAGCCACTGCCAACCACGCAATGCCCAGGCATTGTTCTGATCAAAGTAGTACCAACGACCGTTAA
>NZ_CANCWK010000108.1:0-500 GCF_947381495.1 Limosilactobacillus galli
GAATCAATTCATCATCACTAATCTCTTCAATTGGCTGACCCTTAGGAATAAATCGCCGTAACACTCGATTACGATTCTCATTACTACCACGTTCATGCGGAGAATAAGCATGTGCAAAGTACAACGGCACGCCGGTATTTTTCTCAATTGATTGGTAGTTGGCGAACTCTTTCCCGTGATCAACCGTCAGTGTCTTGAGATTAGTTCCTAATTGATTAGCTAACTCAAGGATAGCCTTAGTCATTGAAGTGCTATCTCGTCCATCAAGCCGTTTAACGATAGTAAGGCGACTCTTGCGTTCGACAAACGTAGCTACTGCTTGACCTTTGCGCTTACCAGATAAAACTGTATCAGCTTCAAAATGGCCTGCAATATTACGATCAGAAGCTTCAGCTGGACGATCTTCAATCGAACGACCATGACTAAAAGTACCACGAGTTTCTTTAGCCCGCTTACGGCGAATACCATGATCTGGTAAGTCAGTTAAGCTAATCTCTAAG
>NZ_CANCWK010000109.1:0-499 GCF_947381495.1 Limosilactobacillus galli
TTTAAGTGCGTCATTTGACGGACATCCTTTCATATAGGTTTGATTCACTTAATATGATACCTGATGTCACGCCGAATAGCGTTTTTGCATTTACCACCAATTAGGTGGCTAACTTTATTCTATAATCCACCAAGCGAAACTATTGTTTCAACTAATAAGTGGCCGCTATGAACGTAAATCAACGATCATAACGACCAATGTACCATTATCAAGTTGGGGAACCGTCCTTCATAGCACGGCGACTGCAGAAGCAATTTTAGACCACCTTGTCTACCACTCACATGTAATTAAGATTAAGGGAAAGTCATACCGTTTGGCATCGGTCAATCCCTAAACCCGCCCAAATCATACATTTTTAAACCGCCATAAAACGACAATTCAAAACCGCCCTTGATATTTAATGAAGATTGGCCGGAAATCCGGTGACTTTAGTCATGGGATGGATAGGCCCCTTCCTACGCCTCGTTAGAGGCGTTTTTATTTTGGATCATGATACTTC
>NZ_CANCWK010000110.1:0-479 GCF_947381495.1 Limosilactobacillus galli
GCCAACCATTCCTGTAAGTGCTGGATCACACTGGTGGCCGTCTTACTATGGACGTTAAGAATCACTTCGACTTTGGATGTCCGTTCTACCAAGGTCATAACGGCGCCCTGATGTCCTTTGCCCTGGACGGTGTTGGCTTCAAGGTGGCCGAATTCACGGTTAAAGTTGGGAAAGTCGATAGCCCGTTGGTGAATGCTTTGGCCAAGTTGACCGGCCTTCCCCCGCCGTTCTACGTAACCATCGGGGCGACGCTTGCCTTTCATCGGCAAGGTCCGCACATCAAAATTGCCCCGCTCGAAAAGGCGGTAAAGCGTCCGCATACTACATCTGAGTGGCCGTTCAGCGCGTCCCATAATTGTGTCTGGCGTCCAGCCTTGAGCCACTTTGGCTTTGATATAAGTTACCTCATCAGTGGGCAATTGAATAGCCTTCCGACCGCAATGAGCCTTGTTTTCACGATAGTGTTGGTAATATTCTTG
>NZ_CANCWK010000111.1:0-461 GCF_947381495.1 Limosilactobacillus galli
TGACATACTTGTTGTACTTCTTCTGCCCATGGTAAAAAAGCCTCAATGTCGCTCCTTTTCTGGTTGGGGAGTCGATCAAACAGGTATTTGAAATACTTATATACATTTAGTTTATTAGTTTTCGCTGTTGCCACTAACGTGTAGTAAATCGCGTTGGCTTCAGCTCCACGAACGCTTTTCGCAAACAAGCAGTTCTTACGAACCAAGGTTGTAAAACGGATCTCTCCTTCTAGCGAGTTATTGCTTAGGGGGATTTGTCCATTTTCAAAAATCCGATAGACTCTTGTCCGAAGCTTTAAGGCATTCTTGATGGCTGCACACAGCCGGCCCTGTGGTGAAGTGATACTTCCCAAGTACTGGTAAAACCTATCAAGCAACGGCTTCACATGAGTAATTCTTTGCTGCCGCTTTTCCTCTTCAGTTTGATATACTAATCCGTTTTCCTTATGGAAAACGGCCCC
>NZ_CANCWK010000112.1:0-459 GCF_947381495.1 Limosilactobacillus galli
TTATCTGGATTTACTTTGACTTTTAGTTGCTTTTCGAGAAATATGGTAATGCTCTTCATTACTCTTTCTCCGGCTCGTTGACTTTTAACATAGATGTTACAATCATCCGCATAGCGCACAAAGTGATGACCACGTCTAGTCAACTCTTTGTCCAACTCATTTAGATAGATGTTCGCCAGTAGTGGTGACAATGGCCCTCCTTGTGGGGGTTCCTTTTTCACTTTTAGCGAAAAGCCCATGGTCTAAGACTCCGCTAGTTAGAAACTTACGAATGAGTCTTAGTGTCCATGGGTCATCAATATATTGTTGGAGATACTTAATCATCAAGTCATGATTAACGTTATCAAAATAGGCTTTTAGGTCTAAGTCGACAACTCTTCGATAGCCTTGATTATAAAGATCTACTACTTTTGCAATAGCGTCATGGGCCCCACGGTGGGGACGGAAGCCAAAACTGTT
>NZ_CANCWK010000113.1:0-451 GCF_947381495.1 Limosilactobacillus galli
CCCCGTATTCTTTCATGACCTTAAGCCGGACACTTTGAAGTGCCCGGTAGGCCTGAACGACGACGTGGAAATGATCAGCTACGATAATCGCTTTGGGAAATAATTCATGAATGAGGTTACGATAAGGTTCAAACAGATCGACTACGACGATCTTAACTGACCAGCGGGCCTTCTTAGAATAGTGGGAAAGAAAGTAGCTGCGCATAAAGCGTGAATTACGGGACTGAATGATATCAATAGTGCGATGGTTCTGTGGATTCATTAAAATCATACTCATCTTACTTTGGGCGAACTTGCCGGATTTAAAGTCATCAAAAGCGATGGTTGCCGGTAGCCAGTGAGGATTAGTCTTAAAGGTATCCTCGAGTCCCTCGAGCTGACGCTCAACGGTGTTAATAGAAACATTGTGATGGCTGGCAATAGTCCGCATTGATTCATTCTCGCTGAGTTC
>NZ_CANCWK010000114.1:0-444 GCF_947381495.1 Limosilactobacillus galli
TTTTGGACTGGAATCAAGGATCCTCACTTAAAACCTGACAAACCATTTTTAACTGAGAATAAAAACTTAAAAGTCATTCACTTAATTCAGTCTTATCCGATGCACTGCCCGCTTTGCGGCCAGCTGATGCGGCGCAATGGTTTTCGAAAGAAGCCAGTAACGATTAAGATTCTTTCAGTTGCCGGCAAACCAGCAGTGCTAAAAATCAAAAAACAACAGTATCTTTGTCCACCATCAGCCGACTGCCCAAAACGGGTTACTCGAGTGGCCCAAATTCAAGGAGTTAGATTTGCTTGTCGAATTGCGAACAGCGTTAAATACCATATCGCACAAGAACTTAGTGATAATGAATCCATGCGGACCATTGCCAGCCATCACAATGTTTCCGTTAACACCGTTGAGCGTCAGCTCGAAGGGTTAGAAGATACTTTTAAGCCCAATCGT
>NZ_CANCWK010000115.1:0-439 GCF_947381495.1 Limosilactobacillus galli
ACGAAAGGATGAGATATTTTGTGTTAGAAAAGATAAAACCAAATTATTCTGCCATTGCACGGCAATATGGTGTTGATCCACGAACCGTAAAGGCGGCCTATTTAAGAGCTCAGAGTGGTGAAACAGCAGTCGTTAGGAAGCGGCGAAGCCGTCGTAGTAAGCTAGACGGATATCAAGATATCATTGAGGATAAATACACGGCAGGCTGTTCTGCCAGATCAATTTATGACTTTATCGTTGAAAAAGGCTTTACCGGTAAATACACAATCGTTAAAGATTACTGTCGTCGGTTTCGCAAAACACAAACTAAGAAAGCCACGATTAGAGTTGAGCATACGATTGGATTAAGTGCTCAAGTGGATTGGAAAGAACAAGTTACCATGACTGACCGGAATGGCGTCCCACATACTTTCAGTATTTTCTTATATGTCCTGCCTTA
>NZ_CANCWK010000116.1:0-439 GCF_947381495.1 Limosilactobacillus galli
TCCCAATGGCCAATTTCGGACCGTTGGTCCGCAGTTTGAGGTCGTTGAGCAATATTAGGCCCTAAGCACCTTTTAGCTTGCGGATGAGTTCGATGATGCTTACGTTTAGGTTTTTCAAAGAGGTCTAAATTGGACGTACGAAGCACACCCTCATTAATCCATTGATATAAAGTTACAACCGACTTTGGGATCAGGGTGCCATCATTCATTAAATCTCGAGCCTTATAAATAACCGCTTGTGGGGAGTAATGGTGGTCGTCAAACTCACCAAGCATTAGCTGATCAGCTAATCGTAAAAATTGCTTTGAAGAATAATATAAGCGACGACGACCAGAATGGCGGTGATGTTCAAGATATGTGGCCTGACCAGCTTCATAACTATAGATGTAGTAAGAATATTCGTAAATCTTACCATTAGATTTTTGACGACGAAGTTGGC
>NZ_CANCWK010000117.1:0-428 GCF_947381495.1 Limosilactobacillus galli
TAAGAAGCCGGACGATGAACCAAGATTTGATTCATCGTCCGGCTTTCATTTTGGACTGAGAGTTTTTTCCCAGCCTCATTTTTTTGCCAAGCGGCCCGGTTGTCTTGCTTAGTTTTCTTCAACCTCCAAAAGCGCATAAATATTTTTCAAATCTTTTTAAGGCTTTCTAAAGCCCGCTTTGGAACCGCTTAATAGTGGTCAACCACCGTATTAAGCATCAAATTTATTGCCAATTTTATCCCCGCAAAACGCCGTGATAACGGCAATCTTCAGTTGCATTGTATAAATTTTTATGGTAGCCTAACAAAGTATTCGAATTAAGTTAATTTTGGTTATCAATCATGTTAACAAAACGTCAATTGCTAGTTTGTAACATTCCAAATTTTGCTAGATTATTCGTCATGACAAGTGCCTCGATCTGTGCTTGC
>NZ_CANCWK010000118.1:0-423 GCF_947381495.1 Limosilactobacillus galli
CAGCTCCATCAACCAATAATCAATTGGTCAGTATTATTTATTTGAGTCCAGTGGCTAACTTATTCTTGAAATTTAGGAATATCTTTAATAGCGCAAATAAGCTCATAACTTTCTATGGTTCAACCTCTTTTCTGCAAAAGCAGGGGGTAGATTTGGTAAACATTCAAATCCATGATGTTGCTGACGATTTTAGGGTCATGGGCGATGACACAGATACAATAGACAATTTAAGCGCTTATTATGGATATGATTTACCTACCAACATTTATGAACGTTCAGGCATTGACTGTGCAAAAGCTGTTAATTTCTGTTATAAGAAAATGGAAAGATATCGTCGAGCCCAAGAAAAAATCGAGTAGGAGGTAATTGATTATTTCAATTACCGACCTCTCACACCACCGTACGTACGGATCCGTATACGGC
>NZ_CANCWK010000119.1:0-411 GCF_947381495.1 Limosilactobacillus galli
GTGACTTTAGTCATGGGATGGATAGGCCCCTTCCTACGCCTCGTTAGAGGCGTTTTTATTTTGGATCATGATACTTCTGATCATTAATGTATTTTTCGACCACTTCTTTGCTCATATTGCCAAGGGTGCTCATGTAGTAACTCGGCGACCACAAGTGACCACCCCAGTATTGTGACTGCTTAATCTCAGGATGGCGCTTAAGAAAGATATAGGCACTACGCCCCTTAAGCGCTTTGATCGCACTAGCTGGTGCTTTACTTGGCGGAAAACTAATCAAAACATGTACATGGTCAGGCATAACTTCCATCTTTTCGATTACGATATTATTGTCCTTGGCAATAGAAGATAGAATTTGCTTCATTTCCTCGCTAAGTTGGTCAGTTACGAATGTCTTGTGTCGATATTTTGTCA
>NZ_CANCWK010000120.1:0-403 GCF_947381495.1 Limosilactobacillus galli
TAGACCAAAAGCCAAAGTGGCTTAGTCTAGTTCTCAAAAATCTCTTCATCCTTACCGATTGACAAAGAGCCTTTATTATGACCTAGTAAGTGTAGTAATCATTGGCGTGAAAGTAATACCGATGGCCACAATTATCGTTGTACCCCTATTAGTCATATTAACCAAAAGTCATACTAGAATTCACTAAGCCATAACCATTCATTATTTGCACGAATTCTGTCCAAATCATTTAACAATTCATACCACTGGTTAGTTATGTAGAGGTCGGCTGTAAAATGTAAGAAATCGGCGGTTTAAAATTGTCGGTTTTCCTGCATTTTTTGTACACTCACTTTATTAATCTTTTGAGGAAGTGATGAGTATGCGAAAAGACGTTTACGAAAGGATGAGATATTTTGTGTTA
>NZ_CANCWK010000121.1:0-395 GCF_947381495.1 Limosilactobacillus galli
AATAACGCGGTGTTCTCGGTTTATTGTTTTAATAAATAAAGAAATTAGATATTATTTAGTTTTCAAAGTACAAGCTCTGAGGGTAAACCCCTCAAAACTGAATAAAGTTTCGACAATGTGTAGGTTTCCGTTTTATTCCTTAGAAAGGAGGTGATCCAGCCGCAGGTTCTCCTACGGCTACCTTGTTACGACTTCACCCCAGTCATCTGTCCCGCCTTAGGCGGCTCCCTCCAAAATGGTTAGGCCACCGACTTTGGGCGTTACAAACTTCCATGGTGTGACGGGCGGTGTGTACAAGGCCCGGGAACGTATTCACCACGGCATGCTGATCCGCGATTACTAGCGATTCCGACTTCGTGTAGGCGAGTTGCAGCCTACAGTCCGAACTGAGATCG
>NZ_CANCWK010000122.1:0-393 GCF_947381495.1 Limosilactobacillus galli
CCAGTTGTTATCAAGCCACTGCCAACCACGCAATGCCCAGGCATTGTTCTGATCAAAGTAGTACCAACGACCGTTAATCGATTGCCACCCGGTTCGTGCAGTGCCGTCGTTGTTGAAGTAGTACCAATTACTAGCACCAGATTGATACCAGCCTGTCGTAGCAGCACCACTACCATCAAAGTAGTACCAATTACCGTTAACCTTTTGCCACCCGGTCTTCATGGCACCAAAATAACCATCATGTTCAGTTTGCAGATCATAAACATGGCCGTTAATAGTTTGGAGACCAGTCAGCATGTGACCTTTAGACCATTCAAAGTAGTACCAGCGGCCATTGATCTTTTGCCAGCCTTTATCCTGCCAAGCATTGGTTGGGTCAAAGTACAGCCAGTT
>NZ_CANCWK010000123.1:0-389 GCF_947381495.1 Limosilactobacillus galli
CGCACACCAATCGAGATCTTCCTGCTTAATTTACGTCATTAAATTCGTTCAAGTTATTTCTTGCAATCTGCCTTATTCAACGAAGTTCGAGGCATTTCTCGTCTCATACGAATTGAATTAAGTATGTATTCTGATTCACTTTCATTAGAGTCTTTTGCAATCTTTTGTAATTGTTCCTTTTGCTCTTTAGTAACTCTAGCCCGTATATACTTCTCTTTTGTTGATTTCTCTATCATATTTTTCACCCTTACCCTTATTGGTGAAAGTATAACAGATTACAATACATTTTGTGATTACAATTCAAAAATGCCATGGTGGATTATAGAATGAAGTTAGCCACCTAATTGGTGGTAAATGCAAAAACGCCATTCGGCGTGACATCAGGTATC
>NZ_CANCWK010000124.1:0-382 GCF_947381495.1 Limosilactobacillus galli
CGCATTGTCATCGAAACGCTTCGTCATGAAAATCGATCTCTTCGATATATCGCTGATTACCTGGGCTTTAGTAAGACCACTATCTTTAATGAAATTCACCGGTTAAAGGGTGAATACCATGCGACTAGTGCGCAAGCCGACCACGAAACTAAACTTAGTTATCGTGGCCGGAAATGCTCATTAACGGTTAACCTCAAACGACTAATCGAAGAAAAGATCAAGGTTCAAAAATGGTCAATTGAACAAGTAGCCCATGTGGTTATGATCGCCTATAAGACTATCTATAACTGGGTTGATCAAGGCCTCTTAGAGATTAGCTTAACTGACTTACCAGATCATGGTATTCGCCGTAAGCGGGCTAAAGAAACTCGTGGTACTTTTA
>NZ_CANCWK010000125.1:0-375 GCF_947381495.1 Limosilactobacillus galli
TGGAGGATACAGGGCTCGAACCTGTGACCCTCTGCTTGTAAGGCAGACGCTCTCCCAACTGAGCTAATCCTCCAAAAGAGTGACCCGTGCGGGATTTGAACCCACGATACCAGCGTGAAAGGCTGGTGTCTTAACCACTTGACTAACGGGTCATCAACGGAGAGTAAGGGATTCGAACCCTTGATACAGGCTTTAACCCGTATACAGCATTTCCAATGCTGCTCCTTCGGCCAACTCGGACAACTCTCCAATATCCAAACCCTGGCACAGTTAGAACCAGGTGCCAAAGTTTGCGTTTGCGTGGCAACGTCCTATCCTCGCAGGGAGCGATCCCCCAACTACTTTCGGCGTGTTGAAGCTTAACTTCTGTGTTCG
>NZ_CANCWK010000126.1:0-362 GCF_947381495.1 Limosilactobacillus galli
TCATTGGATCCACGTTCCCAAGGGGAATACGGATCAGCATAGAAAACATGATCGTGAACTTGTGTTAACTCACTAAATTCTGAACCGTTGTCAGAGGTTATTGTCTTAAAGATGCGATAGTAAGCATCTGTGCCCATTTTCTGGCGCAAATTTATAAAGAACTGATTTACTGCATGCGCAGTTTTACCAGCAATTTTACTCGTGATATTAACTCGTGAAAGGCGATCAGTCATTACTAGTACAACACTGTCATTACCGTTTTTCTGTCCCTGAACTGTATCCAGTTCCCAATGGCCAATTTCGGACCGTTGGTCCGCAGTTTGAGGTCGTTGAGCAATATTAGGCCCTAAGCACCTTTTAGC
>NZ_CANCWK010000127.1:0-355 GCF_947381495.1 Limosilactobacillus galli
TATGTAATGCCTGTTTCAACTTGTTGCTCTAATTCTGTTAATGTCTGTGCTTTAGGTAGGTGAGCTATCCATATTGCTTTAAAATCTGCCCACCAATGTTCTATTACTGCATTATCGGCTGGAGTACTTGGTGCAGAGTAACTATGACATGTGCCATTAATGGCCAAGTATTGATTAAATGCTTTTGATGTGTATGCTGAACCACGATCCGTATGGATTAACGGAGCTAATCCTCCTTCACTGACTCTGGCTTGTTCAAATACCTTGATTGCACCTTTGGCCGTTTCCGTTGGCGTAATTAACCAACTTACTGGATATTGCCCATACAGATCTAATACTACGTGTAGCCGAACCT
>NZ_CANCWK010000128.1:0-351 GCF_947381495.1 Limosilactobacillus galli
GAGCATCGTTACTCTCCTCAAGCAGCTATTTATAAGGCACGTGATTTGATGAGTGATGATTCACTGATCCCTAAGTCTGTTGTGACTTTGTATCAGTGGATTAATGATGGTGTATTCCGTACGTCTAACTTGGACCTTTTTGAGAAAACTAAACGTAAACACCATCAATCTCATCCACAAGCCAAAAAGTGCTTAGGACCTAACATTGCTCAACGTCCACAGGTTGCGGACCAACGGTCCGAAATTGGTCATTGGGAACTAGACACTATTCAAGGTCATAAAGATGGCAAGGATAGCGTTGTTCTAGTAATGACTGATCGTTTTTCACGGGTTAATATTACGAGAAAAATT
>NZ_CANCWK010000129.1:0-343 GCF_947381495.1 Limosilactobacillus galli
AAAGTGACACTCACGCCTTTACCTTCACCAGAATTGGTACTACGCGCCCTTGTGTACTTTCGATTTTCCAAATCTATCCTCGACAAGCGGTCAGCTTTTGCTTCTGTTTTCTGCGATTGTCGCACCAATTCCACCTCCAATATAATTCATGAGTTATTGTCGTTCGGTCCTTCGTCTATAAGACTACTATGACCTCGGCTGACTCCTGACCCACTCAACACTACATCACTGCACCGCTTGCTTCTGTGGAAAGTTATCTTATTCCTCTTGTCGGAAGCGTGTAGGTCAGGCCTCCCCGGGTAAGAATATTAGCTTTCGTACCACATCACCGTTAGCTTTACTA
>NZ_CANCWK010000130.1:0-340 GCF_947381495.1 Limosilactobacillus galli
TCCTGTACTGAATCTTATGTCTTCAGTATAGGGGGATTGGTCGACCGCGCCTAGACGTATCGTTATTGACTACTTACTAAGAATTCATCTTATCCTTACCGAATATCATGGAACCCAATTTTGTAGGCTTTTTTCTTTTCGGCAGATTGCAAGAAATAACTTGAACGAATTTAGTGACGTAGGTTAAGCAAGAAGATCTCGATTGGTGTATGCCAATTAAGACATTTAAGTGGCCGGGAATTCAGATACCAATTAATTTGAATCAGCTTGTGATCGCTTAACTCTTCAATGGCTTGACCTTTGGGAATAAAGCGTCGTAAAACTCGGTTACGGTTCTCAT
>NZ_CANCWK010000131.1:0-330 GCF_947381495.1 Limosilactobacillus galli
TTCCGTTGGCGTAATTAACCAACTTACTGGATATTGCCCATACAGATCTAATACTACGTGTAGCCGAACCTTATTGCATCGAATCCCATACGTTAACTCAGTTGTATCCGTAACCCAGACTTGGTTAGCTGCGCTTTGATCAAATTATCGTTTAAGAATATTTTCAGCTTCATAAGTTTGCTGAGCCTGAATACGCTTATGTTTGGGCTGACGATAGTCAGCTTTAATACCATGCTTTCGCATGATACGAATGATCCGTTTCTTGTTCACCTTATAGGGAACTTGCTGACTCAAATTAATTAACCTGGTCATTTTGTCATAACCAACACT
>NZ_CANCWK010000132.1:0-317 GCF_947381495.1 Limosilactobacillus galli
CCATCGTTATGATCATCATCGTTGAGGTAATCATGGTAATGGGCATAGCTGTCATCGTGGTGGTGCATTGCGTGCAGAGTTTCGATATCCCACAGCGTATCGGACACCGAGTCGTCGTGATGCTCGTCCGGAGCGTGCCGGTTATTCGGATTGGTTAGGTCTTCTCCACTAAGCCATGTGATCAGCCAGCCGATTCCTTCAATAGCAAGATACAACATTAATAATCCAGCACCAAAGTAAAAGACTATTGGCCAGAGTCCGAGCACGGTGATTAGGACCGCGATAATGATCGCAAAGATCACCCACCGATGATGAAC
>NZ_CANCWK010000133.1:0-314 GCF_947381495.1 Limosilactobacillus galli
TGATGAACATGGCAGTTGGGACAAGTCCATTCGCGCTGAGCTAATGTCAGTTTCTTGGTGTCGCCAGTTCCCATCACGAAACCACAATCATGGCACGTTTGCGTGGTGTTTTTGGGGTTAATCGTGATGAATCGTTGATCATAAAGCTCTGCTTTGTATGACAACATGCCTAAAAATGATCGCCAACCAACGTCAGCAATACTCATTGCCAATGCATGGTTCTTCAGCAAATTCTTACTCCGTAGTTCTTCAGCGACCACTAAATCGTGGTTCTTGATTAATGTGGTCGAAAGGTTTTGGAGGAAATCATGCCG
>NZ_CANCWK010000134.1:0-303 GCF_947381495.1 Limosilactobacillus galli
AATGTTATTATACCAACTAAAGGAGGTGGATATAGTGAAGTCAATGGCAAAAATGAAATATCATTACGGACTCAAAGTGCGAATTTATCCGAGCGATAAGCAAAAGCAGATTATCAAGCTAAATAGCGATGCTAGTCGGTTTATCTATAACGAAATGGTCGCTATTAATAAGGAACTTTGGCAACTAAAGCAAGTCAAGCTACCAATTGACACTGTTCAGTCACGAATTAAGCAATTGGAACTTCGCCAAAATGCTAAACAAATGTCGAATCATTTCCAGTTCTTAGGAGATAAAAGAATTGA
>NZ_CANCWK010000135.1:0-303 GCF_947381495.1 Limosilactobacillus galli
TCGTGAAGCAGCTTGAAACACAGCTCAATCACGAAATAAGCCAAGCAACTGATCAAAGACCAGAAGATTTATGGATAAAAGAAAAAGAATATTTACAGCCATACAATCCAATCCTTTTGAATTCATTAGTTGATCACGATCTAACCCGCAAAGTTAGTAATGAATCGATGATCACCTATCTAGGCAATAAATATTCTGTACCTGTAAAGTATATCGGGCAAACAGTTAACGTCAAGGTTATAGACCAAAAATTAATGATTTATCATGCCTCACGATTGGTTCGACAACATTACCTGAGTGATA
>NZ_CANCWK010000136.1:0-295 GCF_947381495.1 Limosilactobacillus galli
GGCAATAGAAGATAGAATTTGCTTCATTTCCTCGCTAAGTTGGTCAGTTACGAATGTCTTGTGTCGATATTTTGTCATCCAAATTAAGTGGTAGTGAAAATTATAAATGTAGCGTCGAGTATATACCGCATCCTTGATTTTTTCTTTCACCATGTTTGTTTTTGACCTCCAATTGCTATAACATTGGCATTGCGTTACAATGTTATTATAACAGTGATGGAGGTGAAATTAAATGAAGACTATGGCAAAGCTAAAATACAATTTTGGGTTGAAGGCCCGGATTTACCCAAGCGAC
>NZ_CANCWK010000137.1:0-290 GCF_947381495.1 Limosilactobacillus galli
CAATCTCCTTATCGGTTAATTCTAATAATGCTTCGCTAAAGCTGATTTGGCTATCGTTGACTTGTTGCCGATAATCCGCAATTGACGCAGCCATATTATGTAAATTTAACTTCGTTAAATTATCAATTAGTTTTTGATACTGATTCATTTTATTCCCCAATCTGATCATAAATACTGAGGTTGTTAAGCATATACCGATTAATTTCTTTGTCCGTTTTATCTTCCATCAAATCACTTTTTAGAATGGCATGTTTATCGTGCGGATCATAATTAAACTGCTTATTGGTTAA
>NZ_CANCWK010000138.1:0-279 GCF_947381495.1 Limosilactobacillus galli
AAAAAAATTAGTCGAAATACGCAATCGGGAGGTGGATCGACCGGACGATATCAAGCGATTCAGGAAATGATAGCCGAGGGTTGTTCAGTCCGTGAATTAACCAAAGCTGCTGGAGTGTCTAGGCAAGCTTACTACAAGTGGCTTAAATATGATCCAAATGAACGTGAAATCGAGGAATTGGAACTCCTCAAGTTAATTGAGTAGTTAGAAAATGAACACAAACAAAGTGTTGGTTATGACAAAATGACCAGGTTAATTAATTTGAGTCAGCAAGTTCCC
>NZ_CANCWK010000139.1:0-275 GCF_947381495.1 Limosilactobacillus galli
TCCTTTTTTAGTCTACTTTGAGTCTAACCTTGTTAGGCTTTTTTTGTTAAATGTTACGAACTAGCAAATCGCGTTTAGCTTAATAATAATATTTATTTTGTTAATTTAGAAAATAACATTTTGGGTCTGAGCTATATATGAAAAATTTTTTAAGGTTCAATAATCAAAAACACGGTAAGAAAAATTTTTCTAAATTTAAAGAATAAGTTAGCCACTAAGCTGAAATAAATAGCACTGACCAATTAATTATTGGTTGATGAGAACGTGACATCTCT
>NZ_CANCWK010000140.1:0-260 GCF_947381495.1 Limosilactobacillus galli
GGTTAACGGCGATGAAGGTTGCAATAATAACCCACCAGTTCATATGAATGCCTCCAATATATCTAATTCGATATATATTATATATCGAATTTGGTATATGTAAACTGGGAATCGCAACTGATTTATTTTTAAAATAAATTAGGATCATGGCAGGTTCCATCCTCTTTCATGACCCTAATGTTTAAGGTTCTATGATATTCGGTAAGGATAAGATGAATTCTTATCTTTATCGTTTTTTGTTACTTGCTGTACCATTGATT
>NZ_CANCWK010000141.1:0-257 GCF_947381495.1 Limosilactobacillus galli
CGAACCATAACCAGCATCAGCGACAATCTCTCGACCCAAAACGCCGTTTTGGTCGAGTTGGTGAAGGAAGGGAATCAAGGTCCGCGTATCAGTAGGGTTCTGCATAAGGTCATAACCAAGGACATATTGCGAATTGGTCATAATTTGAAGATTGTATGCCGGCTTAGTTTGGCCATTTCACATGGGATCTTCTTTCAGACGCATAAAAGTGGCATCATGATCAGTTTTGGAATAGCTATTCCGTTGACCAGCAATCT
>NZ_CANCWK010000142.1:0-254 GCF_947381495.1 Limosilactobacillus galli
TGGAGGATTAGCTCAGTTGGGAGAGCGTCTGCCTTACAAGCAGAGGGTCACAGGTTCGAGCCCTGTATCCTCCATTGTGGCACTTTGCCGCATAATTAAATATTGGGCTATAGCCAAGCGGTAAGGCAACGGTTTTTGGTACCGTCATGCGCTGGTTCGAATCCAGCTAGCCCAATATTTGGTCCGTTGGTCTAGTTGGTTTAGGACGCATCCCTGTCACGGATGAGATCACGAGTTCGAGTCTCGTACGGACC
>NZ_CANCWK010000143.1:0-252 GCF_947381495.1 Limosilactobacillus galli
AATGCGATAGTAAGCATTCTTGCCAAGCTTCTGACGCAACTCAACAAAAAAATGATTCACTGCATATGCAGTTTTACCAGCAATTTTACTCGTGATATTAACTCTTGAAAGGCGATCAGTCATTACTAGTACAACACTGTCATTACCATTTTTCTGTCCCTGAACTGTATCCAGCTCCCAATGGCCAATTTCGGACCGTTGGTCCGCAGTTTGAGGTCGTTGAGCAATATTAGGCCCTAAGCACCTTTTAGC
>NZ_CANCWK010000144.1:0-246 GCF_947381495.1 Limosilactobacillus galli
ACCTCCAGACCTACTTTGCCGAGGTGGGGGCACCTAACCAACGGGGGTTAAACGAGAACAACAACGGCCTTCTGCGGTGCGATGGGCTCCACAAAGGCCGCGATCTCCGCCACCTAGCTGATGAAGAGGTTGCTCAAATAATGAGTTACCGGAACAACATTCCTCGCAGGTCATTGGGCTATCAAACACCTTACGAGGTATTCATGAAGTATGTCACTGATGAGCAACTACTTTTTTTCTAACTTA
>NZ_CANCWK010000145.1:0-245 GCF_947381495.1 Limosilactobacillus galli
CAAGCATTAACGCCCCGTGGAAATATCAAATCTATTATGGTGAATCCACAGTGGGAATATTTTAAAGCTAAAGCTCGTGAGTCGCTTTCAAATTCCAATACTTATTCGCGGCGGAAATACGATGTAGAATCAGTTTTTGGCAATTTGAAGGTTTATTTGGGTTTCAAAAAATTCACAGTCCGTGGTCTTAAGAAAGCCAAAAGGCAAATTGGAATTGCCCTAATGGCATTGAACATGAAGAAAAT
>NZ_CANCWK010000146.1:0-243 GCF_947381495.1 Limosilactobacillus galli
ACGAGCTTTTTCAACATTCAATTCACTATACTTAATTGTCTGCTTCTTCCAAACGAAGGAGTACTTATTAGCATTAGCTAGAATTTTAGTACCATCAATAAACGAAGCCTCATCAATCATTCCCTGAGTTTTCAAGTAATCATGAAATTCTTTGAAGCTGCTTTGAATCATTTCTTCTAACTCTTCAGAAATGATAAAGCGAGCAATGGTCCGATACGTTGGCCGTTGTTCTTGGGTTAGCCA
>NZ_CANCWK010000147.1:0-241 GCF_947381495.1 Limosilactobacillus galli
TTGGTAACGCGCTTGGGACATTGAGCTGATGGTGGACAGAGATATTGTTGTTTCCTGATTTTCAAGACAGCTGGTTTTCCGGCCAGTGAAAGGATCTTGATCGTTACTGGCTTCTTGCGGAAACCGTTACGACGCATCAGCTGGCCGCAAAGCGGACAGTGCACTGGATAAGATTGAATCAAATGAATGATCTTTAGTTCTTTATCCTCAGTTAAAAATGGTTTGTCAGGTTTTAAGTGAG
>NZ_CANCWK010000148.1:0-235 GCF_947381495.1 Limosilactobacillus galli
CAATTCTTAATGGCTGGATTAGCAGGTCTAATTAGGCCTAAGCATAATCGGAAATACTCATTAGAAACAAAGGTAGCTGCTATCAAAGCTTATCTTTCAAGTGCGTATTCTAACCAGGAACTCCTTCAGCGATACCAAATTAGGAATATTTCTCAACCCCATCAATGGGTTATCAGTTACAATAGTGGCAACCTTACCGTTAATCAGACAACGAGAAAGCGAGCTAGAAGAATGG
>NZ_CANCWK010000149.1:0-231 GCF_947381495.1 Limosilactobacillus galli
GGTCCGTTGGTCTAGTTGGTTTAGGACGCATCCCTGTCACGGATGAGATCACGAGTTCGAGTCTCGTACGGACCGTCAGTGAGTCAAGTGTTGTTGCACTTGGCTTTTTTTTGTTTGCTTGAAAAATAAAAAAACGATCAAATTAGTTGACCGTTTTTGGCTCTTTGTCAATCGGTAAGGATGAAGAGATTTTTGAGAACTAGACTAAGCCACTTTGGCTTTTGGTCTAGT
>NZ_CANCWK010000150.1:0-230 GCF_947381495.1 Limosilactobacillus galli
CGAGTTTCGGCACTGCGAGCTAAGATTCGCTGGTGGGAACCTTTAACACGGAGCCGACCTAATTTAGGAACCAGAACATGCTTACTATCTTCAAAACGTACAGTTCCGTTGGTTAAGTATGCTTCCTTCTGTTTCAAATACTGGCAGTTAGTTTGATAACGCCAAACGTAGCTTTTCCGGTGAAAATTAGGAACACCTGCGGTGTGAATTTTGCGAAAAGCATTCCATGC
>NZ_CANCWK010000151.1:0-230 GCF_947381495.1 Limosilactobacillus galli
TGACCTTTGGGAATAAAGCGTCGTAAAACTCGGTTACGGTTCTCATTACTACCGCGTTCATGTGGTGAATAAGCATGAGCAAAATAAACCGGAGTACCAGTTTGCCGTTCAATTGTCTGATAGTTAGCGAACTCTTTACCATGATCCACGGTCAGCGTCTTGAGCTTGTCTTGAAGTTGACTAGCTAGTTCAAGTACGGCTTGAGTCATGGACTGACTGTCGCGGCCATG
>NZ_CANCWK010000152.1:0-220 GCF_947381495.1 Limosilactobacillus galli
GGTGAAGTCGTAACAAGGTAGCCGTAGGAGAACCTGCGGCTGGATCACCTCCTTTCTAAGGAATAAAACGGAAACCTGCACATTGTCGAAACTTTATTCAGTTTTGAGGGGTTTACCTCTCAAAACTTACTGAGACGCTTATTTGGGCCTATAGCTCAGCTGGTTTAGAGCGCACGCCTGATAAGCGTGAGGTCGATGGTTCAAGTCCATTTAGGCCCAT
>NZ_CANCWK010000153.1:0-219 GCF_947381495.1 Limosilactobacillus galli
ACGAAACTTATACTTATCATTGCGATAGGCATAACGTTTGAAATTAAAGCGGACGCCATGCGGATCAATGTAGTAATATTCCCAGTTCATAACTTTACGATCATCAGAACGCCATTTACGACTATTCTCTTTGAGCATGGTACTGTAAGGAATTAGAGCTGTACAATTAGGCAATTCGTCCTCAATATACTTGTAATTACTTTCCGAACCATAACCAGC
>NZ_CANCWK010000154.1:0-216 GCF_947381495.1 Limosilactobacillus galli
TGCGCTTTGATCAAATTGTCGTTTAAGAATGTTTTCAGCTTCATAAGTTTGTTGAGCCTGAATACGCTTATGTTTGGGCTGACGATAGTCAGCTTTAATACCATGCTTTCGCATGATACGAATAATCCGTTTCTTGTTTACCTTATAGGGAACTTGCTGACTCAAATTAATTAACCTGGTCATTTTGTCATAACCAACACTTTGTTTGTGTTCATT
>NZ_CANCWK010000155.1:0-216 GCF_947381495.1 Limosilactobacillus galli
TCCAGTCCAAAAGTTGATATCATTAGTCATGAGGAATATATCCTTTCTAAGACAACTGAGTGGTTATGGGGATAACTGGTACTGTGCCCTGTCAAGTTGACACTTTAAATAATGAAAATTAGCTGGCCTTGCCAAAGCGATATTCTGCTGCGGTAAGGTCGTTTCTTTTCGCTGAGATAAATTCTTCAGTGAAGTATGTAATGCCTGTTTCAACTT
>NZ_CANCWK010000156.1:0-211 GCF_947381495.1 Limosilactobacillus galli
GGCAGATTGTAAAATTTAAGTTGAACATTTAAGTGGACAGAAAAACCCATCAAGGTCTTTAATGGTGTTACCACAACATTCCATTAGAAAGAAGGACCTTGATGGGCACCACTATTTTATCATTCCAGAACCGCGTTGTCATTGAAACGCTTCATAGTGAAGGACGTTCCTTGCGATACATCGCTAACTACTTAGGCTTTAGTAAGACCAC
>NZ_CANCWK010000157.1:0-210 GCF_947381495.1 Limosilactobacillus galli
ACGACTTCTTGATTGGACAAACGAGCATGCTCAAAGTTACGGCGTGAATAGTAGTGCAGATAATCTAACTGCCCTTCCTTAGCCATTAATAACTTCCAAAAATGCTTTAAAGCACGGTATTCATGCGTATTTGCCCCGTATTCTTTCATGACCTTAAGCCGGACACTTTGAAGTGCCCGGTAGGCCTGAACGACGACGTGGAAATGATCA
>NZ_CANCWK010000158.1:0-204 GCF_947381495.1 Limosilactobacillus galli
GAGCGGCCGTGACTGAACGTACCACGCTTTTCTTTAGCACGATGACGACGAATTCCATGATCAGGCAAATCGGTCAACTGTACATCAAGCCATCCTTGATCAATCCAGTTATAGACCGTCTTGTAACCAATCCCAACCACATGGGCAACTTGTTCAGGGGACCACTTCTGGACTTGAATCTTTTCCTCGACCAAGTGTTTAAGG
>NZ_CANCWK010000159.1:0-204 GCF_947381495.1 Limosilactobacillus galli
ATTTTTCGATGAATTTCTTCAAACATTCTTGTCAGAGATATTCCACGATTACGTTTAGTTAATAACTTCAGCGCTTTCTTTACTCGTTGTTGCGATTGTTTAGCTGGACGGGCGTAGGCTCTATTGTGGTCTACGCCTAGCGAAAATCCAAGGAATTTCAGTCGCAAAGGACTACCAACTTTACTCTTATCTGGATTTACTTTG
>NZ_CANCWK010000160.1:0-204 GCF_947381495.1 Limosilactobacillus galli
CTGCCCAATCATTGTTTTCCTGGTACTTGCGTACCCAAGAATAAACACGTTGATAACTAACGTTATACTTCTCAGCAGCCGCCTTATAGTTGTTGTCATGGTCAATCGTCCATTGAACGATACTCTCCTTTTCATCAAAGGTTACTTTTCGTCCCATTCTTCTAGCTCGCTTTCTCGTTGTCTGATTAACGGTAAGGTTGCCAC
>NZ_CANCWK010000161.1:0-203 GCF_947381495.1 Limosilactobacillus galli
CGCTACCAGGACAATGATGCTTCGGTCAACGAGATTGTCCAAGCGCTGGGAATTGCCCAACCCGTTATTTCGAAACAATTGGGGATCCTGCGGCGCTACCAGCTGGTGCGAAACCATAAGGAAGGTACCAAGGTCTTCTATATTCTCGACGATCCCCACGTGGTCGAAATGGTGGACGACATGTTAAATCACGTCCGTCACGA
>NZ_CANCWK010000162.1:0-203 GCF_947381495.1 Limosilactobacillus galli
TTGCTTATCATTGAGCATAATAATGACGCCTCTTCCCACTATCTAAACAAGGTGAATGCCTTTTCAAGATTATTATAGCATCTTCCGGTGGCATTATTTTACCCTTAAGGCTATTCGGTGGATTACAGAATGAAGTTAGCCACCCAGTTGGTGGTAAATAAAAAACGCCATTCGGCGTGACATCAGGTATCATATTAAGTGAA
>NZ_CANCWK010000163.1:0-201 GCF_947381495.1 Limosilactobacillus galli
TTTAGTGAGTTAACACAAGTTCACGATCATGTTTTCTATGCTGATCCGTATTCCCCTTGGGAACGTGGATCCAATGAAATCAATAATCGTTTTCTCCGGAAGGAGATTACTAAGGGCCAAGCTGTTAATGATTATAGTAGTGCCCAGATTATAGCGACCAATAACTGGATGAATCACTATCCACGAGCCATATTTAATGGA
>NZ_CANCWK010000164.1:0-201 GCF_947381495.1 Limosilactobacillus galli
GGGATGGATAGGCCCCTTTAGCGCCCGTTAGGGCGTTTTTTAGTTTCGTTGTATTTTTGATTGTTGATGTATTGCTCATATTGCCTAACGTGCTCATGTAGTAGCTTGGCGACCATAGATGACAACCCCAGTATTGGGATTGTCTGATTTCTGGATGTCTCCTGAGGAAGATAAAAGCACTTCTACCTTTCAGGGCCTTGA
>NZ_CANCWK010000165.1:0-200 GCF_947381495.1 Limosilactobacillus galli
AGTTATGAAGCTGGTCAGAATATTTATCTCAAATGCCACCAACGGTCCGGTCGTCCTCGTTTATATTACCGCTCAAAGCGTTTTTTACAATTGGCCGACCAATTAATGCTTGGTGAATTTGATGAGCATCGTTACTCTCCTCAAGCAGCTATTTATAAGGCACGTGATTTGATGAGTGATGATTCACTGATCCCTAAGTC
>NZ_CANCWK010000166.1:0-199 GCF_947381495.1 Limosilactobacillus galli
ACAATTTGAAATCACGACGAAACTTATACTTATCATTGCGATAGGCATAACGTTTGAAATTAAAGCGGACGCCATGCAGATCAATGTAGTAATCATCGGCTTCATGATATTCCCAGTTCATAACTTTACGATCATCAGAACGCCATTTACGACTATTCTCTTTGAGCATGGTGCTGTAAGGAATTAGAGCTGTACAATT
>NZ_CANCWK010000167.1:0-199 GCF_947381495.1 Limosilactobacillus galli
TCACTAAATTCTGAACCGTTGTCAGAGGTTATTGTCTTAAAGATGCGATAGTAAGCATCTGTGCCCATTTTCTGGCGTAAATTTATAAAGAACTGATTTACTGCATGCGCAGTTTTACCAGCAATTTTTCTCGTAATATTAACCCGTGAAAAACGATCAGTCATTACTAGAACAACGCTATCCTTGCCATCTTTATGAC
>NZ_CANCWK010000168.1:0-199 GCF_947381495.1 Limosilactobacillus galli
ACTCGGGAAGAAACATTGCCAGAATTTGTCCGGCAAAGTAACTGGCCGCCACGAGGATGAGGACCCCCAGCAGGTAGACGAGGATAACGTCACGCAGCTTAAACCTTCTTAGTAATAGCAACAGGATGAAGAAAAAGTCCAGGTTAACGGCGATGAAGGTTGCAATAATAACCCACCAGTTCATATGAATGCCTCCAAT
>NZ_CANCWK010000169.1:0-197 GCF_947381495.1 Limosilactobacillus galli
TCAAATGACGCACTTAAATGATACCATGTCTACTAGTTTATTGACTACTCATAAAAAGAATGCTCATCTTACTAAAGAAGAACGTGTGATGATTGCGACTTTAAAGTCGCAAGGACTTTCCAATCGCGCAATTGGTCGCCAATTAGGAGTTAATCATCAAACAATTAATAACGAGCTCAACCGTGGTACGGTCCGCC
>NZ_CANCWK010000170.1:0-196 GCF_947381495.1 Limosilactobacillus galli
TTCATGACCAAGTACAGTGAAATCCTGATGAAAGTTGTCTACATCGGGGTCGGTCTTTACGTATTCTGGGACAGCGGCCTGATCAGTCACCTAATTAATCTGATATAGGAGTGAACTCATCGTTGGAAATAAGTGATGACCTAATCAATGAAGCTACTAAAATCTACAAGGTGTTGAGCAACAGTACCCGGATCAA
>NZ_CANCWK010000171.1:0-194 GCF_947381495.1 Limosilactobacillus galli
AAAATAGTGGTGCTCATCAAGGTCCTTCTTTCTAATGGATTGTGTGGTAACACCATTAAAGACCTTGATGGGTTTTTTCTGTCCACTTAAATGTTCAACTTAAATTTTACAATCTGCCATTTTTAAATCAATGGTACAACAAGTAACAAAAAACGGTAAAGATAAGAAATCATCTTATCCTTACCGAATATCAT
>NZ_CANCWK010000172.1:0-194 GCF_947381495.1 Limosilactobacillus galli
CAAGTCAACGATAGCCAAATCAGCTTTAGCGAAGCATTATTAGAATTAACCGATAAGGAGATTGCCTATCAGCAACATGAAAGCCTAAAGAGAAGAATCAAACGTGCTAGATTTCCTATTATTAAACGACTAAATGAGTTTGATTATCAATTTCAACCTTCGATTAACCAGCAGCAAATCGCTGAGTTTGCGAC
>NZ_CANCWK010000173.1:0-192 GCF_947381495.1 Limosilactobacillus galli
AACTAGACCAAAAGCCAAAGTGGCTTAGTCTAGTTCTCAAAAATCTCTTCATCCTTACCGATTGACAAAGAGCCTTTTTTGTTGGTAAATGAGAAAAGGGCGTGAACCACCGCTTCGTACAATACCCCTTAGGGTTGACACTTGAAATAATAAAAGTGTCAGTCCTAGGGGGTATTTTGTATTGTAAGTTAT
>NZ_CANCWK010000174.1:0-192 GCF_947381495.1 Limosilactobacillus galli
TTTGATTCACTTAATATGATACCTGATGTCACGCCGAATGGCGTTTTTGCATTTACCACCAATTAGGTGGCTAACTTAATTCTATAATCCACCATATTTATGTAATTTTCTGTTAGGCAGATTGCAATAAATAACTTGAACAAATTTAATGACGCAGATTAAGCAAAAAGATCTCAATTGGAGTTCGCCAGT
>NZ_CANCWK010000175.1:0-191 GCF_947381495.1 Limosilactobacillus galli
AACACCTTACGAGGTATTCATGAAGTATGTCACTGATGAGCAACTACTTTTTTTCTAACTTAAATTGACATTTCGGGTAAGATTTACTCTTAGTTTTATTATAAAAAAACTTAGCTCTAAATTTCAAGAATAAGTTAGCCACTAAGCTGAAATAAATAGCACTGACCAATTAATTATTGGTTGATGAGAAC
>NZ_CANCWK010000176.1:0-189 GCF_947381495.1 Limosilactobacillus galli
AATCCCAATACTGGGGTGGTCATCTATGGTCGCCAAGCTACTACATGAGCACGTTAGGCAATATGAGCAAGGAAGTTATCGAGCAATACATCAACAATCAAAAATACAACGAAAACGCGATTTGCTAGTTCGTAACATTTAACAAAAAAAGCCTAACAAGGTTAGACTCAAAGTAGACTAAAAAAGGAG
>NZ_CANCWK010000177.1:0-186 GCF_947381495.1 Limosilactobacillus galli
TGTTTGGAAAAAACGGACAATTAAGTACAGTGAATTGAATGTTGAGAAAGCTCGTCAATTAATTCATGAGATTAAACAGGCAGAGGTTAAAATCAATGTCGATGAAGAGAAGTTTGACATTGACCAACTTGACACTGTTATTGCATTACTCGAACAGCGAATCGAGGAGTTGAATCAACGGGTTAG
>NZ_CANCWK010000178.1:0-186 GCF_947381495.1 Limosilactobacillus galli
GGTTTTGAAATCTAATCATTGAATCTCGCGATACTTTTCTAGTTTGGACGCTTTCGAAGTACCTTGTGAGATCATAATTGAGAGACCGGAAATGCTCTTTTTCTTTTGTCCATAATTCAACTGGCTTCTGGTTATTACTTTGTGACTTCTCATGGTTAAGCCGTTTAGCTAATTGATTAACGATAT
>NZ_CANCWK010000179.1:0-185 GCF_947381495.1 Limosilactobacillus galli
CTCAGCTCATGGTTCCGACTACTACGGCCCATAGCGGACTTTCACCGCCTAGCTAATACCCATGCCGGGCGCACTACAAAAAGGAGTCCAGCAAAATTGCTGGGCTCCCTTTAATGATGTTTGGCCGGAAATCCCGTGACTTTAGTCATGGGATGGATAGGCCCCTTTAGCGCCCGTTAGGGCGT
>NZ_CANCWK010000180.1:0-182 GCF_947381495.1 Limosilactobacillus galli
CAACTGCCATGTTCATCATATTCGTGATCATAATGCCGCTCAAAACATCCTTGAACGAGGATTAGAAACATTAGCCTAATTAGGCTCGTCCCTATGGCAACCTGGGGACGTTAACGGTGTTGGTAATTAGGCGACCGCTACTTGGTTACAGCTATGGTTGGTCAAGCAAGTCTGTTACTTTG
>NZ_CANCWK010000181.1:0-182 GCF_947381495.1 Limosilactobacillus galli
GTCGAGTATATACCGCATCCTTGATTTTTTCTTTCACCATGTTTGTTTTTGACCTCCAATTGCTATAACATTGGCATCGCGTTACAATGTTATTATAACAGTGAGGGAGGTGAAATTAAATGAAGACTATGGCAAAGCTAAAATACAATTTTGGGTTGAAGGCCCGGATTTACCCAAGCGAC
>NZ_CANCWK010000182.1:0-181 GCF_947381495.1 Limosilactobacillus galli
GATACCTGATGTCACGCCGAATGGCGTTTTTGCATTTACCACCAATTAGGTGGCTAACTTCATTCTATAATCCACCTTGGTAAATTATTCCGCTTGATTAACTCATCTAACAAAGCCTGACTATGGTGACTAATTGCGGTTATTAAGTCTTGATAGTATTCGTAGGCAGTCCTTAGCTCTG
>NZ_CANCWK010000183.1:0-181 GCF_947381495.1 Limosilactobacillus galli
ATAACTTGAACAAATTTAATGACGCAGATTAAGCAAAAAGATCTCAATTGGAGTTCGCCAGTTCAAACATTTGAGAGGCCGTGAATTCAGATACCAATTAATCTGAATCAATTCATCATCACTAATCTCTTCAATTGGCTGACCCTTAGGAATAAATCGCCGTAACACTCGATTACGATTC
>NZ_CANCWK010000184.1:0-180 GCF_947381495.1 Limosilactobacillus galli
AATAAATAGCACTGACCAATTAATTATTGGTTGATGAGAACGTGACATCTCTTGATAGAATACTTTACAGTAAACATTCATTGCAGAACGTCCATTAAATATAGCTCGTGGATAGTGATTCATCCAGTTATTGGTCGCTATAATCTGGGCACTACTATAATCATTAATAGCTTGGCCCTT
>NZ_CANCWK010000185.1:0-178 GCF_947381495.1 Limosilactobacillus galli
TCGGCGTGACATCAGGTATCATATTAAGTGAATCAAACCTATATGAAAGGATGTCCGTCAAATGACGCACTTAAATGCTACCATGCCCACTAACCTTTTGTCCACTCATCGCAAATATGCACACCTTACTAAAGAAGAGCTAGTGATGATTGCGACTTTAAAGTCGCAAGGACTTTCC
>NZ_CANCWK010000186.1:0-178 GCF_947381495.1 Limosilactobacillus galli
TTAAAATTAGTAAAAGAAAAAGCACCGACCTGACCGTCGATGCTTCTCAAATAACCTCGAAAGGATACAAAACCTTGAATACATATTATAACATGAAGCAGCTTAGTTTGAACATACCTACTGCTTATGAACCTGAATCGAGTCATCCGGCACACTATATTAATCGTTTAGTTGAAAG
>NZ_CANCWK010000187.1:0-177 GCF_947381495.1 Limosilactobacillus galli
ATCTAACAAAGCCTGACTATGGTGACTAATTGCGGTTATTAAGTCTTGATAGTATTCGTAGGCAGTCCTTAGCTCTGAAGAGAAGTTAAGCAGCCGTTCGACGACTTCTTGATTGGACAAACGAGCATGCTCAAAGTTACGGCGTGAATAGTAGTGCAGATAATCTAACTGCCCTTC
>NZ_CANCWK010000188.1:0-177 GCF_947381495.1 Limosilactobacillus galli
GCCGTTCAATTGTCTGATAGTTAGCGAACTCTTTACCATGATCCACGGTAAGCGTCTTGAGCTTGTCTTGAAGTTGATTAGCTAGTTCAAGTACGGCTTAAGTCATGGACTGACTGTCGCGGCCATGGAGCCGTTTAACAATTGTCAGGCGACTCTTACGCTCCACAAAAGTAGCCA
>NZ_CANCWK010000189.1:0-173 GCF_947381495.1 Limosilactobacillus galli
TTAGGGGAAACAGAGTATTGATGGTTTTGAAATCTAATCATTGAATCTCGCGATACTTTTCTAGTTTGGACGCTTTCAAAGTACCTTGTGAGATCATAATTGAGAGACCGGAAATGCTCTTTTTCTTTTGCCCATAATTCAACTGGCTTCTGGTTATTACTTTGTGACTTCTC
>NZ_CANCWK010000190.1:0-173 GCF_947381495.1 Limosilactobacillus galli
AATTTCGGACCGTTGGTCCGCAACCTGTGGACGTTGAGCAATGTTAGGTCCTAAGCACTTTTTGGCTTGTGGATGAGTTCGATGATGCTTACGTTTAGGTTTTTCAAAGAGGTCTAATTGGACGTACGAAGCACACCCTCATTAATCCATTGATATAAAGTTACAACCGACTT
>NZ_CANCWK010000191.1:0-173 GCF_947381495.1 Limosilactobacillus galli
TGGGGAATTAGCTCAGCTGGGAGAGCACCTGCTTTGCAAGCAGGAGGTCATCGGTTCGATTCCGTTATTCTCCATTGCCAATCGCGAGGTTGGCACGAGCTTGTACTTTGAAAACTAAATAATATCTAATTTCTTTATTTATTAAAACAATAAACCGAGAACACCGCGTTATT
>NZ_CANCWK010000192.1:0-170 GCF_947381495.1 Limosilactobacillus galli
AGAGAATATTATCTTTATTGGCAGCCCTGGCGTAGGTAAAACGCATCTGGCAATTGGTCTTGGCATCGAAGCATGCCAGCAAGGTGTACGAATACTATTTATTAATTGCCATGAATTAATACTTAGATTGAAGGCGGCGCAAGAAAAGCAACATTTAGAGCGCGTAATGC
>NZ_CANCWK010000193.1:0-170 GCF_947381495.1 Limosilactobacillus galli
CTTAAAATCTGCCCACCAATGTTCTATTACTGCATTATCGGCTGGAGTACCTGGTGCAGAGTAACTATGACATGTGCCATTAATGGCCAAGTATTGATTAAATGCTTTTGATATGTATGCTGAACCACGATCCGTATGGATTAACGGAGCTAATGCTCCTTCACTGACTC
>NZ_CANCWK010000194.1:0-167 GCF_947381495.1 Limosilactobacillus galli
ATGCTTGGTGAGTTTGACGACCACCATTACTCCCCACAAGCGGTTATTTATAAGGCTCGAGATTTAATGAATGATGGTACCCTGATCCCAAAGTCGGTTGTAACTTTATATCAATGGATTAATGAGGGTGTGCTTCGTACGTCCAATTAGACCTCTTTGAAAAACCT
>NZ_CANCWK010000195.1:0-166 GCF_947381495.1 Limosilactobacillus galli
ATTCGTCGGGAGTTTATTCGAATCACTAAATTACTGAGTAAGAAGCAATTAAAGTATTCGAAAGCTCTCCATGCGGTAAAACTACTCGGGGTGTAAAGGGCGGTTATAAAATGTAGGAAATCGGCGGTTTAAAATTGTCGGTTTTCCTACATTTTTTGTATACTCA
>NZ_CANCWK010000196.1:0-162 GCF_947381495.1 Limosilactobacillus galli
GAAGTTACGGAAGCCATACGCAGTCCGCTTGATTACTTTGATTTTATTATTGGTGCCTTCGATCGGCCCATTGGTTAGTCGGGTGTAAAAACTGGCAATAATCTCCTGGCAGTGCTTGACGAGTGTTCGCTTAACTCGTCTTATAGCGTTTGGTAAATTATT
>NZ_CANCWK010000197.1:0-161 GCF_947381495.1 Limosilactobacillus galli
CTAATCCGTGTCCTCAACCACTGGTCTAGGCGTCGGACAAAGCCTGTCAATTTCCCAATTGAGTAGTACTGAAGCCACCCACGTATTTTTCGATGAATTTCTTCAAACATTCTTGTCAGAGATATTCCACGATTACGTTTAGTTAATAACTTCAGCGCTTT
>NZ_CANCWK010000198.1:0-160 GCF_947381495.1 Limosilactobacillus galli
GACAGTGATCCAGTGCATGAAGGTACTTTTTAGCGTGGCGTCGCTCTTGTTTGGCTGGGTTAGGCGAAACCTTTGCGGTTTCGCTAACCCGTTGATTCAACTCCTCGATTCGCTGTTCGAGTAATGCAATAACAGTGTCAAGTTGGTCAATGTCAAACTT
>NZ_CANCWK010000199.1:0-160 GCF_947381495.1 Limosilactobacillus galli
ACATGAGTAATTCTTTGCTGCCGCTTTTCCTCTTCAGTTTGATATACTAATCCGTTTTCCTTATGGAAAACGGCCCCGAGTATTTTTACCGCATGGAGAGCTTTCGAATACTTTAATTGCTTCTTACTCAGTAATTTAGTGATTCGAATAAACTCCCGAC
>NZ_CANCWK010000200.1:0-159 GCF_947381495.1 Limosilactobacillus galli
ATTCGTCGGGAGTTTATTCGAATCACTAAATTACTGAGTAAGAAGCAATTAAAGTATTCGAAAGCTCTCCATGCGGTGAAACTACTCGGGGCCGTTTTCCATAAGGAAAACGGATTAGTATATCAAACTGAAGAGGAAAAGCGGCAGCAAAGAATTACT
>NZ_CANCWK010000201.1:0-159 GCF_947381495.1 Limosilactobacillus galli
CCAGCCATCACAATGTTTCCGTTAACACCGTTGAGCGTCAGCTCGAAGGGTTAGAAGATACTTTTAAGCCCAATCGTTGCTGGCTGTTAACACCGGTTCTAAAATGTAGGAAAACACCGATTTGAAATTGTCGGTTTTCCTACAATTTTTTATACTAAT
>NZ_CANCWK010000202.1:0-158 GCF_947381495.1 Limosilactobacillus galli
GTCTTAAATGCTTCAAATAAGCATTTGAATAGAGTATCCTGCTTCTGATCTAGAGTTAATCTTAAGAACTTAAATTTTGAATAAGGCAGGACATATAAGAAAATACTGAAAGTATGTGGGACGCCATTCCGGTCAGTCATGGTAACTTGTTCTTTCCA
>NZ_CANCWK010000203.1:0-157 GCF_947381495.1 Limosilactobacillus galli
TTAAACGGCCCCATGGCCGCGATAGTCAGTCCATGACTCAAGCCGTACTTGAACTAGCTAGTCAACTTCAAGACAAGTTAAAGACGCTGACCGTGGATCATGGTAAAGAGTTCGCTAACTATCAGACAATTGAACGGCAAACTGGTACTCCGGTTTA
>NZ_CANCWK010000204.1:0-157 GCF_947381495.1 Limosilactobacillus galli
CAATGGAGAATAACGGAATCGAACCGATGACCTCCTGCTTGCAAAGCAGGTGCTCTCCCAGCTGAGCTAATTCCCCATATATGGGCCTAAATGGACTTGAACCATCGACCTCACGCTTATCAGGCGTGCGCTCTAAACCAGCTGAGCTATAGGCCCA
>NZ_CANCWK010000205.1:0-156 GCF_947381495.1 Limosilactobacillus galli
TGGGCGGTTTAGGGATTGACCGATGCCAAACGGTATGACTTTCCCTTGATCTTAATTACATGTGAGTGGTAGACAAGACGGTCTAAAATTGCTTCTGCAGTCGCCGTGCTATGAAGGACGGTTCCCCAACTTGATAATGGTACATTGGTCGTTATG
>NZ_CANCWK010000206.1:0-155 GCF_947381495.1 Limosilactobacillus galli
TCTTACACGGCAATTACCAATGCCTTTAGCGTCCCCAGGTTGCCGTAGGGACGGATCAAGTTAGGCCAGTTTTGCAATTCCTTTAGTCAGAATATTTTGTGCGGCGTTATGGTCACGAATGTGATGAACATGACACTTTGGACATATCCATTCCC
>NZ_CANCWK010000207.1:0-155 GCF_947381495.1 Limosilactobacillus galli
CTTTGAGTCCGTAATGATATTTCATTTTTGCCATTGACTTCACTATATCCACCTCCTTTAGTTGGTATA
This sequence comes from Limosilactobacillus galli, assembly GCF_947381495.1. NCBI lineage: Bacteria > Bacillati > Bacillota > Bacilli > Lactobacillales > Lactobacillaceae > Limosilactobacillus > Limosilactobacillus galli. Next base: position 70 of record NZ_CANCWK010000207.1, read on the forward strand.
ATAACATTGTACTATTAGACAATGATACTAGCAACGGAGGTAATTGTAATGGCAAAAGAAGAAATCAGGGACGCTGTTTATACCAG
>NZ_CANCWK010000208.1:0-155 GCF_947381495.1 Limosilactobacillus galli
ATGCCGGCTGCTCCCTTATTTCTCTTTACCCGCAAGTATGCCTGGTTAAGGTTATTGCGGTCCAAGACCTTGTCTTGAAAAGTGACACTCACGCCTTTACCTTCACCAGAATTGGTACTACGCGCCCTTGTGTACTTTCGATTTTCCAAATCTAT
>NZ_CANCWK010000209.1:0-155 GCF_947381495.1 Limosilactobacillus galli
CCCAAGCTTTCTCCTCCCACCGTTGGGCTTAGGAATTTCCACACGCTTAACTGGGGACGGTTTGTAACTGCCGTCTTCCAGTTTAGCGATTAGTTCCTCTTTGTTTTCCCTGAGGTATGGAAGCAGTTCATCAACAGTTAAACCATCAATGCCGG
>NZ_CANCWK010000210.1:0-155 GCF_947381495.1 Limosilactobacillus galli
GCTGATGTGGGCTGGCGGACCTTCTTAGAAATGCTGACGTATAAGGCTAAGCTTTATGGACGCCAATTCATTACGGTAAACCCTAAGAATACTACGCAAACCTGTCACGATTGTGGCTTTGTCATGGGAACCGGAAGTACGAAGAAACTCACTCT
>NZ_CANCWK010000211.1:0-155 GCF_947381495.1 Limosilactobacillus galli
TTATACGTCAGCATTTCTAAGAAGGTCCGCCAGCCCACATCAGCAATACTCATCGCCAAAGCGTGGTTCTTTAGCATATTCTTACTCCGCAACTCTTCGGCAACTACTAAATCGTGGTTCTTGATTAATGTAGTTGAGAGTTGGTGTAAGAATGC
>NZ_CANCWK010000212.1:0-155 GCF_947381495.1 Limosilactobacillus galli
CTTACGGGCTGACCGATTATGCTGTTTTGCACCTTTCATATTTGAACGATACGGCGTCCAGATGTCGTGACCTTGTTACTTAACCTTACTTCGTAAGTCTTTACCGACGTAGCCGACGTCAGCTAGAATTTGTGGACAAGGGCAGTTTTGAATCA
>NZ_CANCWK010000213.1:0-155 GCF_947381495.1 Limosilactobacillus galli
TTCACCAACTCGACCAAAACGGCGTTTTGGGTCGAGAGATTGTCGCTGATGCTGGTTATGGTTCGGAAAGTAATTACCAGTATATTGAGGACGAATTGCCTAATTGTACAGCTCTAATTCCTTACAGCACCATGCTCAAAGAGAATAGTCGTAAA
>NZ_CANCWK010000214.1:0-155 GCF_947381495.1 Limosilactobacillus galli
TAATTTCTACTTTCTCGCAAAGAACGATGTTCTTTCTTAGCTCGTCGGGCACGACGTGACAAAATGCGTTGAGCTTTGGCTAACCGTCCCTTAATGGTTCGATAGTAGCGTGGATTAGCAATCACTTGACCATCGCTAGAAGTCAGGAAGTTTTC
>NZ_CANCWK010000215.1:0-155 GCF_947381495.1 Limosilactobacillus galli
AAGAACGATGTTCTTTCTTAGCTCGTCGGGCACGACGTGACAAAATGCGTTGAGCTTTAGCTAACCGTCCCTTAATGATTCGATAGTAGCGTGGATTAGCAATCACTTGACCATCGCTAGAAGTCAGGAAGTTTTCGGTATTGAGATCGATTCCA
>NZ_CANCWK010000216.1:0-155 GCF_947381495.1 Limosilactobacillus galli
TTGATCCGTCCCTACGGCAACCTGGGGACGCTAAAGGCATTGGTAATTGCCGTGTAAGACGAAACAGTTCGTAGAACCGTTCGCAGTGGCCTATCTATGCAAATTGTGGTTCAAGCACTCATCAGAAGGGTGTTTGCTCACAAGCCACGTCCTTT
>NZ_CANCWK010000217.1:0-155 GCF_947381495.1 Limosilactobacillus galli
TTCTCAATCACAATGTCATTGTCGTCAGCCACCAATTGTAGAATAGACTTCATTTCGTTTGATAATTGTTCAGTCACAAATGTTTTATTACGGTACTTAGTTACCCAGATTAAGTGGTAATGGAAATTATAGATATATCGTCTGGTATAAACAGC
>NZ_CANCWK010000218.1:0-155 GCF_947381495.1 Limosilactobacillus galli
GCCCATGCTTATTCACCACATGAACGCGGTAGTAATGAGAACCGTAACCGAGTTTTACGACGCTTTATTCCCAAAGGCCAAGCTATTGAAGAGCTGAGCGATCGCCAGCTGGTTCAAATCAATTGGTATCTGAATTCCCGGCCACTTAAATGTCT
>NZ_CANCWK010000219.1:0-155 GCF_947381495.1 Limosilactobacillus galli
TGCTTTGGCATCGTAACAAAAGGAGCGTCTGACGCTAACTGCATTGAGAGAAAGAAGCTCCCGATAGCGTCTTTTGTAATGGTTACCGTTCCAATGCGAGTTTCGGCACTGCGAGCTAAGATTCGCTGGTGGGAACCTTTAACACGGAGCCGACC
>NZ_CANCWK010000220.1:0-155 GCF_947381495.1 Limosilactobacillus galli
AGTTGGAATCGATCTCAATACCGAAAACTTCCTGACTTCTAGCGATGGTCAAGTGATTGCTAATCCACGCTACTATCAAACCATTAAGGGACGGTTAGCTAAAGCTCAACGCATTTTGTCACGTCGTGCCCGACGAGCTAAGAAAGAACATCGTT
>NZ_CANCWK010000221.1:0-155 GCF_947381495.1 Limosilactobacillus galli
GAAACTCGTATTGGAACGGTAACCATCACAAAAGACGCTATCGGGAGCTTCTTTCTCTCAATGCAGTTAGCGTCAGATGCTCCTTTTGTTACGATGCCAAAGCAGACTAACCGGCAAGTTGGAATCGATCTCAATACCGAAAACTTCCTGACTTC
>NZ_CANCWK010000222.1:0-155 GCF_947381495.1 Limosilactobacillus galli
TGTAAGAATGCTCTACGACGGCTAAAGATTTGGGTATGGATTTTAGCCACCAACAATCGTTGCTTTTGATAATTTCTGCTTTCTCGCAAAGAACGATGTTCTTTCTTAGCTCGTCGGGCACGACGTGACAAAATGCGTTGAGCTTTAGCTAACCG
>NZ_CANCWK010000223.1:0-155 GCF_947381495.1 Limosilactobacillus galli
AGAAGTAGCTATAAGGCTGGAACTAGCTGGATGAGGCTGCTGCACAAGTCGAAGTCCAATACTACTCAAAGTTAGTTCTAGTAAAGCTAACGGTGATGTGGTACGAAAGCTAATATTCTTACCCGGGGAGGCCTGACCTACACGCTTCCGACAAG
>NZ_CANCWK010000224.1:0-155 GCF_947381495.1 Limosilactobacillus galli
TTGATAGCACTGGTTGGCGCTTTGCTAGGTGGAAAACTAATCAGTACGTGTACGTGATCGGGCATGACTTCCATTTTTTCAATCACAATGTCATTGTCGTCAGCCACCAATTGTAGAATAGACTTCATTTCGTTTGATAATTGTTCAGTCACGAA
>NZ_CANCWK010000225.1:0-155 GCF_947381495.1 Limosilactobacillus galli
TTGAAATAAAAGAACCATTCGGAATTTCCAAAGAAATTCTGAATGGTTCTTCCTTTTTTCTTGAAGTTATATGAATACGAAGACGGCCTTCCGGCCATTTTCTTCATGTTCAATGCCATTAGGGCAATTCCAATTTGCCTTTTGGCTTTCTTAAG
>NZ_CANCWK010000226.1:0-155 GCF_947381495.1 Limosilactobacillus galli
CGTTTTGGGTCGAGAGATTGTCGCTGATGCTGGTTATGGTTCGGAAAGTAATTACAAGTATATTGAGGACGAATTGCTTAATTGTACAGCTCTAATTCCTTACAGCACCATGCTCAAAGAGAATAGTCGTAAATGGCGTTCTGATGATCGTAAAG
>NZ_CANCWK010000227.1:0-155 GCF_947381495.1 Limosilactobacillus galli
GCTCTTCAATAGCTTGTCCCTTGGGAATAAATCGTCGCAAAACTCGGTTACGGTTCTCATTACTACCGCGTTCATGTAGTGAATAAGCATGAGCAAAATAAACCGGAGTACCAGTTTGCCGTTCAATTGTCTGATAGTTAGCGAACTCTTTACCA
>NZ_CANCWK010000228.1:0-155 GCF_947381495.1 Limosilactobacillus galli
CGATCTCAGTTCGGACTGTAGGCTGCAACTCGCCTACACGAAGTCGGAATCGCTAGTAATCGCGGATCAGCATGCCGCGGTGAATACGTTCCCGGGCCTTGTACACACCGCCCGTCACACCATGGAAGTTTGTAACGCCCAAAGTCGGTGGCCTA
>NZ_CANCWK010000229.1:0-155 GCF_947381495.1 Limosilactobacillus galli
ACATTGGTCGTTATGATCGTTGATTTACGTTCATAGCGGCCATTTATTAGTTGAAACAATAGTTTCGCTTCATCCGCCGTTATTGGTAAATAGCCTAATTCATCAATGATTAACAGGTCATATCTTTCATATCGGCGCATTACGCGCTCTAAATG
>NZ_CANCWK010000230.1:0-155 GCF_947381495.1 Limosilactobacillus galli
TAATGGTCCGCTCCATGCATCGCTGCACTTCCACTTCCATCCTATCTACCACATCATCTCTGTGGGGTCTTACTTCCTTAAAGGAATGGGAAATCTCATCTCGAGGCGAGTTTCACACTTAGATGCTTTCAGCGTTTATCTCGTCCATACATAGC
>NZ_CANCWK010000231.1:0-155 GCF_947381495.1 Limosilactobacillus galli
CCCCGTATTCTTTCATGACCTTAAGCCGGACACTTTGAAGTGCCCGGTAGGCCTGAACGACGACGTGGAAATGATCAACTACGATAATCGCTTTGGGAAATAATTCATGAATGAGGTTACGATAAGGTTCAAACAGATCGACTACGACGATCTTA
>NZ_CANCWK010000232.1:0-155 GCF_947381495.1 Limosilactobacillus galli
AGCTGACGCTCAACGGTGTTAATAGAAACATTGTGATGGCTGGCAATAGTCCGCATTGATTCATTCTCGCTGAGTTCTTGCACAATATGGTATTTAACGACATTCGCAATTCGACAGGCAAATTTAACTCCTTGGACTTCGGCAACCTTGGTAAC
>NZ_CANCWK010000233.1:0-155 GCF_947381495.1 Limosilactobacillus galli
CTTACTATCGCATCTTTAAGACAATAACCTCTGACAACGGTTCAGAATTTAGTGAGTTAACACAAGTTCACGATCATATTTTCTATGCTGATCCGTATTCCCCTTGGGAACGTGGATCCAATGAGATCAATAACCGGTTTCTCCGCAAGGAGATT
>NZ_CANCWK010000234.1:0-155 GCF_947381495.1 Limosilactobacillus galli
AAAACGCCATTCGGCGTGACATCAGGTATCATATTAAGTGAACCAAACCTATATGAAAGGATGTCCGTCAAATGACGTACTTAAATGATACCATGCCCACTAACCTTTTGGCCACTCATCGCAAATATGCACACCTTACTAAAGAAGAGCGAGTG
>NZ_CANCWK010000235.1:0-155 GCF_947381495.1 Limosilactobacillus galli
CATCATGATCAGTTTTGGAATAGCTATTCCGTTGACCAGCAATCTGGGCCTGGGTTTGATATTCAAGGTATTTTTGATGACAGTGATCCAGTGCATGAAGGTACTTTTTAGCGTGGCGTCGCTCTTGTTTGGCTGGGTTAGGCGAAACCTTTGCG
>NZ_CANCWK010000236.1:0-155 GCF_947381495.1 Limosilactobacillus galli
GTCTTAAATGCTTCAAATAAGCATTTGAATAGAGTATCCTGCTTCTGATCTAGAGTTAATCTTAAGAACTTAAATTTCGAATAAGGCAGGACATATAAGAAAATACTGAAAGTATGTGGGACGCCATTCCGGTCAGTCATGGTAACTTGTTCTTT
>NZ_CANCWK010000237.1:0-155 GCF_947381495.1 Limosilactobacillus galli
TGAGCTAGCACAAACTGATTTTGAACAAAAGGTTAGTCAACGGGGGGCGGAAGTCTTCGCTCACTAAAAACCTTAAATACTTGGTTGAGGAAAAGATTCAAGTCCAGAAGTGGTCCCCTGAACAAGTTGCCCATGTGGTGGGGATTGCCTACAAG
>NZ_CANCWK010000238.1:0-155 GCF_947381495.1 Limosilactobacillus galli
TGGCGACTACGTCACCATTACTGGTCGTCAAAAAATTATCGGTATTGAGATCAATGCCGACTTGATCGTTAGTTTTAACTGGTTTGGTAACAAACGGCGTATCTGATGCCAACTGTAATGACAAGAAGAACCGATCCGCGGCATCTTTAACAATC
>NZ_CANCWK010000239.1:0-155 GCF_947381495.1 Limosilactobacillus galli
TCACTTCAACGTTCCTAAGTTAGGTATTTTGCGCTTAAAAGGCTCTAAAAAGCGCATTAACCAGCTACTTTCTCGGATTGCACAAACTCGCATCGGAACGGTAACGATTGTTAAAGATGCCGCGGATCGGTTCTTCTTGTCATTACAGTTGGCAT
>NZ_CANCWK010000240.1:0-155 GCF_947381495.1 Limosilactobacillus galli
ACATGGTGAAAGAAAAAATCAAGGATGCGGTATATACTCGACGCTACATTTATAATTTTCACTACCACTTAATTTGGGTGACAAAATATCGACACAAGACATTCGTAACTGACCAACTTAGCGAGGAAATGAAGCAAATTCTATCTTCTATTGCC
>NZ_CANCWK010000241.1:0-155 GCF_947381495.1 Limosilactobacillus galli
TGGAAAGAACAAGTTACCATGACTGACCGGAATGGCGTCCCACATACTTTCAGTATTTTCTTATATGTCCTGCCTTACTCAAAATTTAAGTTCTTAAGATTAACTCTAGATCAGAAGCAGGATACTCTATTCAAATGCTTATTTGAAGCATTTAA
>NZ_CANCWK010000242.1:0-155 GCF_947381495.1 Limosilactobacillus galli
ATTGCGTATTTCGACTAATTTTTTTGCAAATGCAATTTGAACCTCCCGTTCACGCTCTCGAGCCTCTAATTCGCGAAGTTTTTTTCTTAACCGTTCTAATTCATTAGTCGGTTCTTTACCCTTGTTACGCCCACGGTTATCCTTCAATGCTGCCC
>NZ_CANCWK010000243.1:0-155 GCF_947381495.1 Limosilactobacillus galli
AAACATAAGCGTATTCAGGCTCAACAAACTTATGAAGCTGAAAACATTCTTAAACGACAATTTGATCAAAGCGCAGCAAACCAAGTCTGGGTTACGGATACAACTGAGTTAACGTATGGGATTCGACGCAATAAGGTTCGGCTACACGTAGTATT
>NZ_CANCWK010000244.1:0-155 GCF_947381495.1 Limosilactobacillus galli
GGTTTTGAAATCTAATCATTGAATCTCGCGATACTTTTCTAGTTTGGACGCTTTCGAAGTACCTTGTGAGATCATAAGTGAGAGACCGGAAATGCTCTTTTTCTTTTGCCCATAATTCAACTGGCTTCTGGTTATTACTTTGTGACTTCTCATGG
>NZ_CANCWK010000245.1:0-155 GCF_947381495.1 Limosilactobacillus galli
CGCAAAGGTTTCGCCTAACCCAGCCAAACAAGAGCGACGCCACGCTAAAAAGTACCTTCATGCACTGGATCACTGTCGTCAAAAATACCTTGAATATCAAACCCAGGCCCAGATTGCTGGTCAACGGAATAGCTATTCCAAAACTGATCATGATG
>NZ_CANCWK010000246.1:0-155 GCF_947381495.1 Limosilactobacillus galli
TGAGCTAGCACAAACTGATTTTGAACAAAAGGTTAGTCAACGGGGGGCGGAAGTCTTCGCTCACTAAAAACCTTAAACACTTGGTTGAGGAAAAGATTCAAGTCCAGAAGTGGTCCCCTGAACAAGTTGCCCATGTGGTGGGGATTGCCTACAAG
>NZ_CANCWK010000247.1:0-155 GCF_947381495.1 Limosilactobacillus galli
CGGATTGTGACGGTCCTCGTTGCTGGGATCTTCGTCATTGTCGTGCAGGGCCATCCAGATTGGCAAAATCCCCAGGATTCCCAGTAGCCACTCGGGAAGAAACATTGCCAGAATTTGTCCGGCAAAGTAACTGGCCGCCACGAGGATGAGGACCC
>NZ_CANCWK010000248.1:0-155 GCF_947381495.1 Limosilactobacillus galli
CGCTGTCCCAGAATACGTAAAGACCGACCCCGATGTAGACAACTTTCATCAGGATTTCACTGTACTTGGTCATGAAGCGACTGACGACTGGAATCTCACCGACCAGTTTTAATAAGCATACTATAATTATCGTAAAAATGCCGACAAAGAGCAAT
>NZ_CANCWK010000249.1:0-155 GCF_947381495.1 Limosilactobacillus galli
GATATGTATGCTGAACCACGATCCGTATGGATTAACGGAGCTAATGCTCCTTCACTGACTCTGGCTTGTTCAAATACCTTGATTGCACCTTCGGCCGTTTCCGTTGGCGTAATTAACCAACTTACTGGATATTGCCCATACAGATCTAATACTAC
>NZ_CANCWK010000250.1:0-155 GCF_947381495.1 Limosilactobacillus galli
TTTGTATTGTAAGTTATTCAACTATTGAGAAACTTAAGCTACTTAGTAAGTATCAAGAATCGGATTACGACCTAACGATCTTCTCCGATTATCACGGCGTGCGGCCAGCGAATATGAGTAAATGGATCAAACAATTCTTAATGGCTGGATTAGCA
>NZ_CANCWK010000251.1:0-155 GCF_947381495.1 Limosilactobacillus galli
GGGACATTGAGCTGATGGTGGACAGAGATATTGTTGTTTCCTGATTTTCAAGACAGCTGGTTTCCCGGCCAGTGAAATGATCTTGATCGTTACTGGCTTCTTACGGAAACCGTTACGACGCATCAGCTGGCCGCAAAGCGGACAGTGCATTGGAT
>NZ_CANCWK010000252.1:0-155 GCF_947381495.1 Limosilactobacillus galli
ACTATAATTATCGTAAAAATGCCGACAAAGAGCAATACTTCTAGGAAGTGGGCGAAACTAACCCCGGTTAGGATCGGTAAAAAGATGGAGAGGTTACAGCCGGCACATACGGAGAGGTACGTGACCAGGACTGTGATGATCGGATTGTGACGGTC
>NZ_CANCWK010000253.1:0-155 GCF_947381495.1 Limosilactobacillus galli
TATCACTCAGGTAATGTTGTCGAACCAATCGTGAGGCATGATAAATCATTAATTTTTGGTCTATAACCTTGACGTTAGCTGTTTGCCCGATATACTTTACAGGTACAGAATATTTATTGCCTAGATAGGTGATCATCGATTCATTACTAACTTTG
>NZ_CANCWK010000254.1:0-155 GCF_947381495.1 Limosilactobacillus galli
GACCCGTTAGTCAAGTGGTTAAGACACCAGCCTTTCACGCTGGTATCGTGGGTTCAAATCCCGCACGGGTCACTTTTATTATCGCGGGGTAGAGCAGTCTGGTAGCTCGTCGGGCTCATAACCCGGAGGTCGTTGGTTCAAATCCAGCCCCCGCA
>NZ_CANCWK010000255.1:0-155 GCF_947381495.1 Limosilactobacillus galli
CCTTAACTGGTGATCTGGGCTGTTCCCCTTTCGACGGTGGATCTTATCACTCATCGTCTGACTCCTGAGTATAAATCAATGGCATTCGGAGTTTATCTGAAGTTGGTAACCCATGACGGGCCCCTTGTCCAAACAGTAGCTCTACCTCCACGATT
>NZ_CANCWK010000256.1:0-155 GCF_947381495.1 Limosilactobacillus galli
GGCACCAAAATAACCATCATGTTCAGTTTGCAGATCATAAACATGGCCGTTAATAGTTTGGAGACCAGTCAGCATGTAACCTTTAGACCATTCAAAGTAGTACCAGCGGCCATTGATCTTTTGCCAGCCTTTATCCTGCCAAGCATTGGTTGGGT
>NZ_CANCWK010000257.1:0-155 GCF_947381495.1 Limosilactobacillus galli
CTTTAGTAAGATGAGCATTCTTTTTATGAGTAGTCAATAAACTAGTAGACATGGTATCATTTAAGTGCGTCATTTGAAGGACATCCTTTCATATAGGTTTGGTTCACTTAATATGATACCTGATGTCACGCCGAATGGCGTTTTTTATTTACCAC
>NZ_CANCWK010000258.1:0-155 GCF_947381495.1 Limosilactobacillus galli
AATCGTGGAGGTAGAGCTACTGTTTGGACAAGGGGCCCGTCATGGGTTACCAACTTCAGATAAACTCCGAATGCCATAGATTTATACTCAGGAGTCAGACGATGAGTGATAAGATCCACCGTCGAAAGGGGAACAGCCCAGATCACCAGTTAAGG
>NZ_CANCWK010000259.1:0-154 GCF_947381495.1 Limosilactobacillus galli
ATCGGTCAATCCCTAAACCGCCCAAATCATACATTTTTAAACCGCCATAAAACGACAATTCAAAACCGCCCTTGACAACGAAAGGATGAGATATTTTGTGTTAGAAAAGATAAAACCAAATTATTCTGCCATTGCACGGCAATATGGTGTTGAT
>NZ_CANCWK010000260.1:0-154 GCF_947381495.1 Limosilactobacillus galli
GATTCTACATCGTATTTCCGACGCGAATAAGTATTGGAATTTGAAAGCGACTCGCGAGCTTTAGCTTTAAAATATTCTCACCATAATAGATTTGATATTTCCACGGGGCGTTAATGCTTGAGGAATAACCTGATGATTTTCATCGTACTTTTCA
>NZ_CANCWK010000261.1:0-154 GCF_947381495.1 Limosilactobacillus galli
ACATGAGTAATTCTTTGCTGCCGCTTTTCCTCTTCAGTTTGATATACTAATCCGTTTTCCTTATGGAAAACGGCCCCTGTCAAGGGCGGTTTTAAATTGCTGTTTTATGGCGGTTTAAAAATGTATGATTTGGGCGGTTTAAGAATTGACTGAT
>NZ_CANCWK010000262.1:0-154 GCF_947381495.1 Limosilactobacillus galli
TAAATCAATGGTACAACAAGTAACAAAAAACGGTAAAGATAAGAAATCATCTTATCCTTACCGAATATCATAGAGCCTTAAAATTAGTAAAAGAAAAAGCACCGACCTGACCGTCGATGCTTCTCAAATAACCTCGAAAGGATACAAAACCTTG
>NZ_CANCWK010000263.1:0-153 GCF_947381495.1 Limosilactobacillus galli
GTTTAATCTCATGAATTAATTGACGAGCTTTCTCAACATTCAATTCACTGTACTTAATTGTCCGTTTTTTCCAAACAGCAGTAGGTATGTTCAAACTAAGTTGATTCATGTTATAATATGTACTCAAGGTTTTGTATCCTTTCGAGGGTATTT
>NZ_CANCWK010000264.1:0-153 GCF_947381495.1 Limosilactobacillus galli
ATTTTCTTCATGTTCAATGCCATTAGGGCAATTCCAATTTGCCTTTTGGCTTTCTTAAGACCACGGACTGTGAATTTCTTGAAACCCAAATAAGCCTTCAAATTGCCAAAAACTGATTCTACATCGTATTTCCGACGCGAATAAGTATTGGAA
>NZ_CANCWK010000265.1:0-153 GCF_947381495.1 Limosilactobacillus galli
AGACAACAGAAACAAATCGGTGAAAAACTACATTTTTAAACCGGTGAAATCCTACATTTTAAAATCGGTGTTGACACTGGCTACCGGCAACGATTGCTTTTGATGATTTTAAGTCGGGCAAATTCGCTCAAAGCGAAATGAGCATGATTCTAA
>NZ_CANCWK010000266.1:0-152 GCF_947381495.1 Limosilactobacillus galli
GTGACTGAACAATTATCAAACGAAATGAAGTCTATTCTACAATTGGTGGCTGACGACAATGACATTGTGATTGAGAAAATGGAAGTCATGCCCGATCACGTACACGTACTGATTAGTTTTCCACCTAGCAAAGCGCCAACCAGTGCTATCAA
>NZ_CANCWK010000267.1:0-152 GCF_947381495.1 Limosilactobacillus galli
GCTGTTTATACCAGACGATATATCTATAATTTCCATTACCACTTAATCTGGGTAACTAAGTACCGTAATAAAACATTCGTGACTGAACAATTATCAAACGAAATGAAGTCTATTCTACAATTGGTGGCTGACGACAATGACATTGTGATTGA
>NZ_CANCWK010000268.1:0-152 GCF_947381495.1 Limosilactobacillus galli
CAAGTCAACGATAGCCAAATCAGCTTTAGCGAAGCATTATTAGAATTAACCGATAAGGAGATTGCCTATCAGCAACAGGAAAGCCTAAAGAGAAGAATCAAACGTGCTAGATTTCCGATTATTAAACGACTAAATGAGTTTGATTATCAATT
>NZ_CANCWK010000269.1:0-152 GCF_947381495.1 Limosilactobacillus galli
GTACAGCTACCCGATTTGCCTGATCATGGAATTCGTCGTCATCGTGCTAAAGAAAAGCGTGGTACGTTCAGTCACGGGGCTGTGACATAAGTCCCCAAAAATAAGCGGAGTTAGATGAAATCTTCGGATTTCATTTAACTCCGTTTTCCTTT
>NZ_CANCWK010000270.1:0-152 GCF_947381495.1 Limosilactobacillus galli
TCGTGAAGCAGCTTGAAACACAGCTCAATCACGAAATAAGCCAAGCAACTGATCAAAGACCAGAAGATTTATGGATAGGCAGATTGTAAAATTTAAGTTGAACATTTAAGTGGACAGAAAAACCCATCAAGGTCTTTAATGGTGTTACCACA
>NZ_CANCWK010000271.1:0-151 GCF_947381495.1 Limosilactobacillus galli
CCGATTTGCCTGATCATGGAATTCGTCGTCATCGTGCTAAAGAAAAGCGTGGTACGTTCAGTCACGGCCGCTCCATTGAGGAGCGTCCTCATAAAGTCGAAACTCGCCAGGAATTCGGCCACTTTGAAGCTGATACCGTACTTTCTGGCAA
>NZ_CANCWK010000272.1:0-151 GCF_947381495.1 Limosilactobacillus galli
AAAGGAAGAACCATTCAGAATTTCTTTGGAAATTCCGAATGGTTCTTTTATTTCAAGGGACTTTTGTCACAGCCCCTCATAAAGTCGAAACTCGCCAGGAATTCGGCCACTTTGAAGCTGATACCGTACTTTCTGGCAAATGTAAAGGTCA
>NZ_CANCWK010000273.1:0-150 GCF_947381495.1 Limosilactobacillus galli
ACTTAAATGATACCATGCCCACTAACCTTTTGGCCACTCATCGCAAATATGCACACCTTACTAAAGAAGAGCGAGTGATGATTGCGACTTTAAAGTCGCAAGGACTTTCCAATCGCGCAATCGGTCGTCAATTAGGAGTGAACCACCAAA
>NZ_CANCWK010000274.1:0-149 GCF_947381495.1 Limosilactobacillus galli
ATGAAAGAATACGGGCCAAATACACATGAATACCGCGCTTTAAAGCGTTATTGGAAGTTATTAATGGCTAAAGAAGGGCAGTTAGATTATCTGCACTACTATTCACGCCGTAACTTTGAGCATGCTCGTTTGTCCAATCAAGAAGTCGT
>NZ_CANCWK010000275.1:0-149 GCF_947381495.1 Limosilactobacillus galli
AGGTTTTTCAAAGAGGTCTAATTGGACGTACGAAGCACACCCTCATTAATCCATTGATATAAAGTTACAACCGACTTAGGGATCAGTGAATCATCACTCATCAAATCACGTGCCTTATAAATAGCTGCTTGAGGAGAGTAACGATGCTC
>NZ_CANCWK010000276.1:0-149 GCF_947381495.1 Limosilactobacillus galli
TTTGTTGAGTTGCGTCAGAAGCTTGGCAAGAATGCTTACTATCGCATTTTTAAAACAATTACTTCTGATAATGGTTCAGAATTTAGTGAGTTAACACAAGTTCACGATCATGTTTTCTATGCTGATCCGTATTCCCCTTGGGAACGTGG
>NZ_CANCWK010000277.1:0-149 GCF_947381495.1 Limosilactobacillus galli
TCATCAACCAATAATTAATTGGTCAGTGCTATTTATTTCAGCTTAGTGGCTAACTTATTCTTGAAATTTAGAAATAATTTACCAAACGCTATAAGACGAGTTAAGCGAACACTCGTCAAGCACTGCCAGGAGATTATTGCCAGTTTTTA
>NZ_CANCWK010000278.1:0-148 GCF_947381495.1 Limosilactobacillus galli
AAGTAGTACCAGCGGCCATTGATCTTTTGCCAGCCTTTATCCTGCCAAGCATTGGTTGGGTCAAAGTACAGCCAGTTGTTATCAAGCCACTGCCAACCACGCAATGCCCAGGCATTGTTCTGATCAAAGTAGTACCAACGACCGTTAA
>NZ_CANCWK010000279.1:0-147 GCF_947381495.1 Limosilactobacillus galli
CCTTAAACACTTGGTCGAGGAAAAGATTCAAGTCCAGAAGTGGTCCCCTGAACAAGTTGCCCATGTGGTTGGGATTGCCTACAAGACGGTCTATAACTGGATTGATCAAGGATGGCTTGATGTACAGCTACCCGATTTGCCTGATCA
>NZ_CANCWK010000280.1:0-146 GCF_947381495.1 Limosilactobacillus galli
AAAGCTCAACGCATTTTGTCACGTCGTGCCCGACGAGCTAAGAAAGAACATCGTTCTTTGCGAGAAAGTAGAAATTATCAAAAGCAACGATTGTTGGTGGCTAAAATCCATACCCAAATCTTTAGCCGTCGTAGAGCATTCTTACA
>NZ_CANCWK010000281.1:0-146 GCF_947381495.1 Limosilactobacillus galli
GTTCTGGTTCCTAAATTAGGTCGGCTCCGTGTTAAAGGTTCCCACCAGCGAATCTTAGCTCGCAGTGCCGAAACTCGTATTGGAACGGTAACCATCACAAAAGACGCTATCGGGAGCTTCTTTCTCTCAATGCAGTTAGCGTCAGA
>NZ_CANCWK010000282.1:0-146 GCF_947381495.1 Limosilactobacillus galli
GCGACTTTAAAGTCGCAAGGACTTTCCAATCGCGCAATCGGTCGTCAATTAGGAGTGAACCACCAAACCATTAATAACGAGCTCAACCGTGGTACGGTCCGCCAACTTCGTCGTCAAAAATCTAATGGTAAGATTTACGAATATTC
>NZ_CANCWK010000283.1:0-146 GCF_947381495.1 Limosilactobacillus galli
CAATCATTAGTCGCTATGATCTGAGCACTACTATAGTTATTTATAGCTTCACCTTTGGTAATCTCCTTGCGGAGAAAACGATTATTGATTTCATTGGATCCGCGTTCCCAAGGAGAATATGGGTCAGTGTAAAAAACATGGTCATG
>NZ_CANCWK010000284.1:0-145 GCF_947381495.1 Limosilactobacillus galli
ACTTTCTGGCAAACGTAAAGGTCAAGCTGTGGCTACTTTTGTGGAGCGTAAGAGTCGCCTGACAATTGTTAAACGGCCCCATGGCCGCGATAGTCAGTCCATGACTCAAGCCGTACTTGAACTAGCTAGTCAACTTCAAGACAAG
>NZ_CANCWK010000285.1:0-145 GCF_947381495.1 Limosilactobacillus galli
TTTAAGGTTTTTAGTGAGCGAAGACTTCCGCCCCCCGTTGACTAACCTTTTGTTCAAAATCAGTTTGTGCTAGCTCAGCCTGGTACTCACTATTTAGCCGGTGAAGTTCGTTAAAGATGGTGGTCTTACTAAAGCCTAAGTAGTT
>NZ_CANCWK010000286.1:0-145 GCF_947381495.1 Limosilactobacillus galli
GTTGGTATAATAACATTATACTATTAGACAATGATACTAGCAACGGAGGTAATTGTAATGGCAAAAGAAGAAATCAGACAATCCCAATACTGGGGTGGTCATCTATGGTCGCCAAGCTACTACATGAGCACGTTAGGCAATATGA
>NZ_CANCWK010000287.1:0-145 GCF_947381495.1 Limosilactobacillus galli
CTTAAAACCTGACAAACCATTTTTAACTGAGGATAAAGAACTAAAGATCATTCATTTGATTCAATCTTATCCAATGCACTGTCCGCTTTGCGGCCAGCTGATGCGTCGTAACGGTTTCCGTAAGAAGCCAGTAACGATCAAGATC
>NZ_CANCWK010000288.1:0-144 GCF_947381495.1 Limosilactobacillus galli
CCTCATAAAGTCGAAACTCGCCAGGAATTCGGCCACTTTGAAGCTGATACCGTACTTTCTGGCAAATGTAAAGGTCAAGCTGTGGCTACTTTTGTGGAGCGTAAGAGTCGCCTGACAATTGTTAAACGGCTCCATGGCCGCGAC
>NZ_CANCWK010000289.1:0-141 GCF_947381495.1 Limosilactobacillus galli
TTATCTGCACTACTATTCACGCCGTAACTTTGAGCATGCTCGTTTGTCCAATCAAGAAGTCGTCGAACGGCTGCTTAGCTTCTCTCCAGAGTTAAGGGCGGCTTACGAATACTATCAAGACTTAATCACCGCAATCAGTCA
>NZ_CANCWK010000290.1:0-140 GCF_947381495.1 Limosilactobacillus galli
TACTATTAGACAATGATACTAGCAACGGAGGTAATTGTAATGGCAAAAGAAGAAATCAGGGACGCTGTTTATACCAGACGATATATCTATAATTTCCATTACCACTTAATCTGGGTAACTAAGTACCGTAATAAAACATT
>NZ_CANCWK010000291.1:0-139 GCF_947381495.1 Limosilactobacillus galli
AATAAATAGCACTGACCAATTAATTATTGGTTGATGAGAACGTGACATCTCTTGATAGAATACTTTACAGTAAACATCCATTGCAGAACGTCCATTAAATATGGCTCGTGGATAGTGATTCATCCAATCATTAGTCGCT
>NZ_CANCWK010000292.1:0-138 GCF_947381495.1 Limosilactobacillus galli
TAAAAACTGGCAATAATCTCCTGGCAGTGCTTGACGAGTGTTCGCTTAACTCGTCTTATAGCGTTTGGTAAATTATTCCGCTTGATTAACTGATCTAACAAAGCCTGACTATGGTGACTAATTGCGGTTATTAAGTCT
>NZ_CANCWK010000293.1:0-138 GCF_947381495.1 Limosilactobacillus galli
CGAGTCAAGCGAACGCTCGCTAAGCATCGGCAGGAAATTATCGCCAGTTTTTATACCCAATTAACCAATGGGCCGATCGAAGGCACCAATAATAAAATCAAAGTAATCAAGCGGACTGCGTATGGCTTCCGTAACTTC
>NZ_CANCWK010000294.1:0-138 GCF_947381495.1 Limosilactobacillus galli
CTGTGATATCTCTTGGTAGAAGGCCTTACAATAGATATCCATTGACGAATGTCCATTAAACATAGCTCGTGGATAGTGATTCATCCAATCATTAGTCGCTATGATCTGAGCACTACTATAGTTATTTATAGCTTCACC
>NZ_CANCWK010000295.1:0-137 GCF_947381495.1 Limosilactobacillus galli
CTGATTTCTTCTTTTGCCATTACAATTACCTCCGTTGCTAGTATCATTGTCTAATAGTATAATGTTATTATACCAACTAAAGGAGGTGGATATAGTGAAGTCAATGGCAAAAATGAAATATCATTACGGACTCAAAG
>NZ_CANCWK010000296.1:0-137 GCF_947381495.1 Limosilactobacillus galli
GGTCGGCTCCGTGTTAAAGGTTCCCACCAGCGAATCTTAGCTCGCAGTGCCGAAACTCGCATTGGAACGGTAACCATCACAAAAGACGCTATCGGGAGCTTCTTTCTCTCAATGCAGTTAGCGTCAGACGCTCCTTT
>NZ_CANCWK010000297.1:0-137 GCF_947381495.1 Limosilactobacillus galli
GTCGTAAATGGCGTTCTGATGATCGTAAAGTGATGAACTGGGAATATCATGAAGCTGATGATTACTACATTGATCCGCATGGCGTCCGCTTTAATTTCAAACGTTATGCCTATCGCAATGATAAGTATAAGTTTCGT
>NZ_CANCWK010000298.1:0-137 GCF_947381495.1 Limosilactobacillus galli
AGAAGCTGCGGAAAAAGTGCGGAAAAAAGCACCGAAAAGCCCGGTATTACAGGGCCTTATATCCCCGTGCGGGTGATTTTTTATTGTTTCGGTGCTTTTATATCAGCTCAAAACGTTGATATAAAGGCATTTTTATT
>NZ_CANCWK010000299.1:0-136 GCF_947381495.1 Limosilactobacillus galli
TAACCAATGGGCCGATCGAAGGCACCAATAATAAAATCAAAGTAATCAAGCGGACTGCGTATGGCTTCCGTAACTTCTTCCACTTTAGGATTAGAATTCTGGTTTCGTTGAAGACTTCTAATCTCATGATTCGTGA
>NZ_CANCWK010000300.1:0-136 GCF_947381495.1 Limosilactobacillus galli
TTTTCTATGCTGATCCGTATTCCCCTTGGGAACGTGGATCCAATGAGATCAATAACCGGTTTCTCCGCAAGGAGATTACCAAAGGTGAAGCTATAAATAACTATAGTAGTGCTCAGATCATAGCGACTAATGATTG
>NZ_CANCWK010000301.1:0-136 GCF_947381495.1 Limosilactobacillus galli
GCCAACTTCGTCGTCAAAAATCTAATGGTAAGATTTACGAATATTCTTACTACATCTATAGTTATGAAGCTGGTCAGAATATTTATCTCAAATGCCACCAACGGTCCGGTCGTCCTCGTTTATATTACCGCTCAAA
>NZ_CANCWK010000302.1:0-133 GCF_947381495.1 Limosilactobacillus galli
GAAAACTTCCTGACTTCTAGCGATGGTCAAGTGATTGCTAATCCACGCTACTATCGAACCATTAAGGGACGGTTAGCTAAAGCTCAACGCATTTTGTCACGTCGTGCCCGACGAGCTAAGAAAGAACATCGTT
>NZ_CANCWK010000303.1:0-132 GCF_947381495.1 Limosilactobacillus galli
TTGCCAAAAACTGATTCTACATCGTATTTCCGACGCGAATAAGTATTGGAATTTGAAAGCGACTCGCGAGCTTTAGCCTTAAAATATTCCCACTGTGGATTCACCATAATAGATTTGATATTTCCACGGGGC
>NZ_CANCWK010000304.1:0-132 GCF_947381495.1 Limosilactobacillus galli
GTGGTCTTACTAAAGCCTAAGTAGTTAGCGATGTATCGCAAGGAACGTCCTTCACTATGAAGCGTTTCAATGACAACACGGTTCTGGAATGATAAAATAGTGGTGCTCATCAAGGTCCTTCTTTCTAATGGA
>NZ_CANCWK010000305.1:0-128 GCF_947381495.1 Limosilactobacillus galli
ACAAAAGACGCTATCGGGAGCTTCTTTCTCTCAATGCAGTTAGCGTCAGACGCTCCTTTTGTTACGATGCCAAAGCAGACTAACCGGCAAGTTGGAATCGATCTCAATACCGAAAACTTCCTGACTTC
>NZ_CANCWK010000306.1:0-128 GCF_947381495.1 Limosilactobacillus galli
CCCATGACAAAGCCACAATCGTGACAGGTTTGCGTAGTATTCTTAGGGTTCACCGTAATGAATTGGCGTCCATAAAGCTTAGCCTTATACGTCAGCATTTCTAAGAAGGTCCGCCAGCCCACATCAGC
>NZ_CANCWK010000307.1:0-128 GCF_947381495.1 Limosilactobacillus galli
GGGGGGGGGGGGGGGGGGGGGGGGGGCGGGGGGGGGGGGGGGGGGGGGGGGGGGGGGGGGGGGGGGGGGGGGGGGGGCGGGGGGGGGGGGGGGGGGGGGGGGGGGGGGGGGGGGGGGGGGGGGGGGGG
>NZ_CANCWK010000308.1:0-127 GCF_947381495.1 Limosilactobacillus galli
CCCGCAAGTATGCCTGGTTAAGGTTATTGCGGTCCAAGACCTTGTCTTGGAAAGTGACACTCACGCCTTTACCTTCACCAGAATTGGTACTACGCGCCCTTGTGTACTTTCGATTTTCCAAATCTAT
>NZ_CANCWK010000309.1:0-120 GCF_947381495.1 Limosilactobacillus galli
GAATATTCGTAAATCTTACCATTAGATTTTTGACGACGAAGTTGGCGGACCGTACCACGGTTGAGCTCGTTATTAATTGTTTGATGATTAACTCCTAATTGGCGACCAATTGCGCGATTG
>NZ_CANCWK010000310.1:0-118 GCF_947381495.1 Limosilactobacillus galli
GTTGTCATTGAAACGCTTCATAGTGAAGGACGTTCCTTGCGATACATCGCTAACTACTTAGGCTTTAGTAAGACCACCATCTTTAACGAACTTCACCGGCTAAATAGTGAGTACCAGG
>NZ_CANCWK010000311.1:0-118 GCF_947381495.1 Limosilactobacillus galli
AAAGGTGAAGCTATAAATAACTATAGTAGTGCTCAGATCATAGCGACTAATGATTGGATGAATCACTATCCACGAGCCATATTTAATGGACGTTCTGCAATGGATGTTTACTGTAAAG
>NZ_CANCWK010000312.1:0-118 GCF_947381495.1 Limosilactobacillus galli
GTCGCAAACTCAGCGATTTGCTGCTGGTTAATCGAAGGTTGAAATTGATAATCAAACTCATTTAGTCGTTTAATAATCGGAAATCTAGCACGTTTGATTCTTCTCTTTAGGCTTTCCT
>NZ_CANCWK010000313.1:0-117 GCF_947381495.1 Limosilactobacillus galli
GTCAGGTTTTAAGTGAGGATCCTTGATTCCAGTCCAAAAGTTGATATCATTAGTCATGAGGAATATATCCTTTCTAAAGACAACCGAGGTAGTTATGGGGATAACATAGGACGGTTG
>NZ_CANCWK010000314.1:0-116 GCF_947381495.1 Limosilactobacillus galli
TTTCGATAATTCTGAATGGCATTAGCTTTAGTCAAGCTATCAATTCTTTTATCTCCTAAGAACTGGAAATGATTCGACATTTGTTTAGCATTTTGGCGAAGTTCCAATTGCTTAAT
>NZ_CANCWK010000315.1:0-116 GCF_947381495.1 Limosilactobacillus galli
AGCTTGACTAAAGCTAATGCCATTCAGAATTATCGAAAGGCATGGAATGCTTTTCGCAAAATTCACACCGCAGGTGTTCCTAATTTTCACCGGAAAAGCTACGTTTGGCGTTATCA
>NZ_CANCWK010000316.1:0-116 GCF_947381495.1 Limosilactobacillus galli
TCGAATCATTTCCAGTTCTTAGGAGATAAAAGAATTGATAGCTTGACTAAAGCTAATGCCATTCAGAATTATCGAAAGGCATGGAATGCTTTTCGCAAAATTCACACCGCAGGTGT
>NZ_CANCWK010000317.1:0-116 GCF_947381495.1 Limosilactobacillus galli
TTTCGATAATTCTGAATGGCATTAGCTTTAGTCAAGCTGTCAATTCTTTTATCTCCTAAGAACTGGAAATGATTCGACATTTGTTTAGCATTTTGGCGAAGTTCCAATTGCTTAAT
>NZ_CANCWK010000318.1:0-116 GCF_947381495.1 Limosilactobacillus galli
TGATAACGCCAAACGTAGCTTTTCCGGTGAAAATTAGGAACACCTGCGGTGTGAATTTTGCGAAAAGCATTCCATGCTTTTCGATAATTCTGAATGGCATTAGCTTTAGTCAAGCT
>NZ_CANCWK010000319.1:0-116 GCF_947381495.1 Limosilactobacillus galli
TCGAATCATTTCCAGTTCTTAGGAGATAAAAGAATTGACAGCTTGACTAAAGCTAATGCCATTCAGAATTATCGAAAGGCATGGAATGCTTTTCGCAAAATTCACACCGCAGGTGT
>NZ_CANCWK010000320.1:0-116 GCF_947381495.1 Limosilactobacillus galli
TCGAATCATTTCCAGTTCTTAGGAGATAAAAGAATTGACAGCTTGACTAAAGCTAATGCCATTCAGAATTATCGAAAAGCATGGAATGCTTTTCGCAAAATTCACACCGCAGGTGT
>NZ_CANCWK010000321.1:0-116 GCF_947381495.1 Limosilactobacillus galli
ACACCTGCGGTGTGAATTTTGCGAAAAGCATTCCATGCTTTTCGATAATTCTGAATGGCATTAGCTTTAGTCAAGCTATCAATTCTTTTATCTCCTAAGAACTGGAAATGATTCGA
>NZ_CANCWK010000322.1:0-115 GCF_947381495.1 Limosilactobacillus galli
GCTCCTTTTGTTACGATGCCAAAGCAGACTAACCGGCAAGTTGGAATCGATCTCAATACCGAAAACTTCCTGACTTCTAGCGATGGTCAAGTGATTGCTAATCCACGCTACTATC
>NZ_CANCWK010000323.1:0-114 GCF_947381495.1 Limosilactobacillus galli
TCTTAACTTCTGCCTGTTTAATCTCATGAATTAACTTACGAGCTTTTTCAACATTCAATTCACTATACTTAATTGTCTGCTTCTTCCAAACGAAGGAGTACTTATTAGCATTAG
>NZ_CANCWK010000324.1:0-113 GCF_947381495.1 Limosilactobacillus galli
GATTTTCAAGACAGCTGGTTTCCCGGCCAGTGAAAGGATCTTGATCGTTACTGGCTTCTTACGGAAACCGTTACGACGCATCAGCTGGCCGCAAAGCGGACAGTGCATTGGAT
>NZ_CANCWK010000325.1:0-112 GCF_947381495.1 Limosilactobacillus galli
GGGACATTGAGCTGATGGTGGACAGAGATATTGTTGTTTCCTGATTTTCAAGACAGCTGGTTTCCCGGCCAGTGAAAGGATCTTGATCGTTACTGGCTTCTTACGGAAACCG
>NZ_CANCWK010000326.1:0-111 GCF_947381495.1 Limosilactobacillus galli
GTCATTTGACGGACATCCTTTCATATAGGTTTGGTTCACTTAATATGATACCTGATGTCACGCCGAATGGCGTTTTTGCATTTACCACCAATTAGGTGGCTAACTTCATTC
>NZ_CANCWK010000327.1:0-108 GCF_947381495.1 Limosilactobacillus galli
ATTAATAACGAGCTCAACCGTGGTACGGTCCGCCAACTTCGTCGTCAAAAATCTAATGGTAAGATTTACGAATATTCTTACTACATCTATAGTTATGAAGCTGGTCAG
>NZ_CANCWK010000328.1:0-108 GCF_947381495.1 Limosilactobacillus galli
CGTTTGGTAAATTATTCCGCTTGATTAACTGATCTAACAAAGCCTGACTATGGTGACTAATTGCGGTTATTAAGTCTTGATAGTATTCGTAGGCAGTCCTTAGCTCTG
>NZ_CANCWK010000329.1:0-108 GCF_947381495.1 Limosilactobacillus galli
TTTAGTGAGTTAACACAAGTTCACGATCATGTTTTCTATGCTGATCCGTATTCCCCTTGGGAACGTGGATCCAATGAGATCAATAACCGGTTTCTCCGCAAGGAGATT
>NZ_CANCWK010000330.1:0-106 GCF_947381495.1 Limosilactobacillus galli
CAAATTTAACTCCTTGGACTTCGGCAACCTTGGTAACGCGCTTGGGACATTGAGCTGATGGTGGACAGAGATATTGTTGTTTCCTGATTTTCAAGACAGCTGGTTT
>NZ_CANCWK010000331.1:0-104 GCF_947381495.1 Limosilactobacillus galli
ACCGTAATGAATTGGCGTCCATAAAGCTTAGCCTTATACGTCAGCATTTCTAAGAAGGTCCGCCAGCCCACATCAGCAATACTCATCGCCAAAGCGTGGTTCTT
>NZ_CANCWK010000332.1:0-102 GCF_947381495.1 Limosilactobacillus galli
TAAGGAATTAGAGCTGTACAATTAGGCAATTCGTCCTCAATATACTTGTAATTACTTTCCGAACCATAACCAGCATCAGCGACAATCTCTCGACCCAAAACG
>NZ_CANCWK010000333.1:0-101 GCF_947381495.1 Limosilactobacillus galli
AAAGATAATATTCTCTTGATTATCCAGAAATGACATGGTCGCAAACTCAGCGATTTGCTGCTGGTTAATCGAAGGTTGAAATTGATAATCAAACTCATTTA
>NZ_CANCWK010000334.1:0-101 GCF_947381495.1 Limosilactobacillus galli
GGACATCCTTTCATATAGGTTTGGTTCACTTAATATGATACCTGATGTCACGCCGAATGGCGTTTTTTATTTACCACCAACTGGGTGGCTAACTTCATTCT
>NZ_CANCWK010000335.1:0-101 GCF_947381495.1 Limosilactobacillus galli
GATTTCATTTAACTCCGTTTTCCTTTAAAATTAGTAAAAGAAAAAGCACCGACCTGACCGTCGATGCTTCTCAAATAACCTCGAAAGGATACAAAACCTTG
>NZ_CANCWK010000336.1:0-100 GCF_947381495.1 Limosilactobacillus galli
TGAAACCCAAATAAGCCTTCAAATTGCCAAAAACTGATTCTACATCGTATTTCCGACGCGAATAAGTATTGGAATTTGAAAGCGACTCGCGAGCTTTAGC
>NZ_CANCWK010000337.1:0-100 GCF_947381495.1 Limosilactobacillus galli
TGATCCACGGTAAGCGTCTTGAGCTTGTCTTGAAGTTGACTAGCTAGTTCAAGTACGGCTTGAGTCATGGACTGACTATCGCGGCCATGGGGCCGTTTAA
>NZ_CANCWK010000338.1:0-99 GCF_947381495.1 Limosilactobacillus galli
TTCACCAACTCGACCAAAACGGCGTTTTGGGTCGAGAGATTGTCGCTGATGCTGGTTATGGTTCGGAAAGTAATTACAAGTATATTGAGGACGAATTGC
>NZ_CANCWK010000339.1:0-99 GCF_947381495.1 Limosilactobacillus galli
AACCTATATGAAAGGATGTCCGTCAAATGACGCACTTAAATGATACCATGTCTACTAGTTTATTGACTACTCATAAAAAGAATGCTCATCTTACTAAAG
>NZ_CANCWK010000340.1:0-98 GCF_947381495.1 Limosilactobacillus galli
GTTTAATCTCATGAATTAATTGACGAGCTTTCTCAACATTCAATTCACTGTACTTAATTGTCCGTTTTTTCCAAACAAAGGAATATTTATTGGCATTA
>NZ_CANCWK010000341.1:0-97 GCF_947381495.1 Limosilactobacillus galli
ATGACTTTTAAGTTTTTATTCTCAGTTAAAAATGGTTTGTCAGGTTTTAAGTGAGGATCCTTGATTCCAGTCCAAAAGTTGATATCATTAGTCATGA
>NZ_CANCWK010000342.1:0-96 GCF_947381495.1 Limosilactobacillus galli
TGGAATCGATCTCAATACCGAAAACTTCCTGACTTCTAGCGATGGTCAAGTGATTGCTAATCCACGCTACTATCGAACCATTAAGGGACGGTTAGC
>NZ_CANCWK010000343.1:0-96 GCF_947381495.1 Limosilactobacillus galli
CCTACTGATACGAGAACTCTGATTCCCTTCCTTCACCAACTCGACCAAAACGGCGTTTTGGGTCGAGAGATTGTCGCTGATGCTGGTTATGGTTCG
>NZ_CANCWK010000344.1:0-96 GCF_947381495.1 Limosilactobacillus galli
GATGTCCGTCAAATGACGCACTTAAATGATACCATGCCCACTAACCTTTTGGCCACTCATCGCAAATATGCACACCTTACTAAAGAAGAGCGAGTG
>NZ_CANCWK010000345.1:0-95 GCF_947381495.1 Limosilactobacillus galli
ATTGGAACGGTAACCATCACAAAAGACGCTATCGGGAGCTTCTTTCTCTCAATGCAGTTAGCGTCAGACGCTCCTTTTGTTACGATGCCAAAGCA
>NZ_CANCWK010000346.1:0-95 GCF_947381495.1 Limosilactobacillus galli
GTTGGTATAATAACATTATACTATTAGACAATGATACTAGCAACGGAGGTAATTGTAATGGCAAAAGAAGAAATCAGGGACGCTGTTTATACCAG
>NZ_CANCWK010000347.1:0-95 GCF_947381495.1 Limosilactobacillus galli
ATGGTTACCGTTCCAATGCGAGTTTCGGCACTGCGAGCTAAGATTCGCTGGTGGGAACCTTTAACACGGAGCCGACCTAATTTAGGAACCAGAAC
>NZ_CANCWK010000348.1:0-95 GCF_947381495.1 Limosilactobacillus galli
TGCTATGAAGGACGGTTCCCCAACTTGATAATGGTACATTGGTCGTTATGATCGTTGATTTACGTTCATAGCGGCCATTTATTAGTTGAAACAAT
>NZ_CANCWK010000349.1:0-93 GCF_947381495.1 Limosilactobacillus galli
TTAGCCACTAAGCTGAAATAAATAGCACTGACCAATTAATTATTGGTTGATGAGAACGTGACATCTCTTGATAGAATACTTTACAGTAAACAT
>NZ_CANCWK010000350.1:0-91 GCF_947381495.1 Limosilactobacillus galli
GCAAGGAGATTACCAAAGGTGAAGCTATAAATAACTATAGTAGTGCTCAGATCATAGCGACTAATGATTGGATGAATCACTATCCACGAGC
>NZ_CANCWK010000351.1:0-91 GCF_947381495.1 Limosilactobacillus galli
TTGGTAACGCGCTTGGGACATTGAGCTGATGGTGGACAGAGATATTGTTGTTTCCTGATTTTCAAGACAGCTGGTTTCCCGGCCAGTGAAA
>NZ_CANCWK010000352.1:0-90 GCF_947381495.1 Limosilactobacillus galli
GGATTATCGGCAACAAGTCAACGATAGCCAAATCAGCTTTAGCGAAGCATTATTAGAATTAACCGATAAGGAGATTGCCTATCAGCAACA
>NZ_CANCWK010000353.1:0-90 GCF_947381495.1 Limosilactobacillus galli
AGCGACTAATGATTGGATGAATCACTATCCACGAGCCATATTTAATGGACGTTCTGCAATGGATGTTTACTGTAAAGCATTCTATCAAGA
>NZ_CANCWK010000354.1:0-90 GCF_947381495.1 Limosilactobacillus galli
TATCATTTAAGTGCGTCATTTGACGGACATCCTTTCATATAGGTTTGGTTCACTTAATATGATACCTGATGTCACGCCGAATGGCGTTTT
>NZ_CANCWK010000355.1:0-89 GCF_947381495.1 Limosilactobacillus galli
TGATTCCCTTCCTTCACCAACTCGACCAAAACGGCGTTTTGGGTCGAGAGATTGTCGCTGATGCTGGTTATGGTTCGGAAAGTAATTAC
>NZ_CANCWK010000356.1:0-88 GCF_947381495.1 Limosilactobacillus galli
TTGAGGAGCGTCCTCATAAAGTCGAAACTCGCCAGGAATTCGGCCACTTTGAAGCTGATACCGTACTTTCTGGCAAATGTAAAGGTCA
>NZ_CANCWK010000357.1:0-87 GCF_947381495.1 Limosilactobacillus galli
CATTAAGGGACGGTTAGCTAAAGCTCAACGCATTTTGTCACGTCGTGCCCGACGAGCTAAGAAAGAACATCGTTCTTTGCGAGAAAG
>NZ_CANCWK010000358.1:0-87 GCF_947381495.1 Limosilactobacillus galli
AAATGACATGGTCGCAAACTCAGCGATTTGCTGCTGGTTAATCGAAGGTTGAAATTGATAATCAAACTCATTTAGTCGTTTAATAAT
>NZ_CANCWK010000359.1:0-87 GCF_947381495.1 Limosilactobacillus galli
GTGGTAAATAAAAAACGCCATTCGGCGTGACATCAGGTATCATATTAAGTGAACCAAACCTATATGAAAGGATGTCCGTCAAATGAC
>NZ_CANCWK010000360.1:0-86 GCF_947381495.1 Limosilactobacillus galli
CGGTTAGCTAAAGCTCAACGCATTTTGTCACGTCGTGCCCGACGAGCTAAGAAAGAACATCGTTCTTTGCGAGAAAGTAGAAATTA
>NZ_CANCWK010000361.1:0-86 GCF_947381495.1 Limosilactobacillus galli
GAAACTCGTATTGGAACGGTAACCATCACAAAAGACGCTATCGGGAGCTTCTTTCTCTCAATGCAGTTAGCGTCAGACGCTCCTTT
>NZ_CANCWK010000362.1:0-86 GCF_947381495.1 Limosilactobacillus galli
AAATTCACAGTCCGTGGTCTTAAGAAAGCCAAAAGGCAAATTGGAATTGCCCTAATGGCATTGAACATGAAGAAAATGGCCGGAAG
>NZ_CANCWK010000363.1:0-85 GCF_947381495.1 Limosilactobacillus galli
CAATCCCAACCACATGGGCAACTTGTTCAGGGGACCACTTCTGGACTTGAATCTTTTCCTCGACCAAGTGTTTAAGGTTTTTAGT
>NZ_CANCWK010000364.1:0-85 GCF_947381495.1 Limosilactobacillus galli
AAATCACGACGAAACTTATACTTATCATTGCGATAGGCATAACGTTTGAAATTAAAGCGGACGCCATGCGGATCAATGTAGTAAT
>NZ_CANCWK010000365.1:0-85 GCF_947381495.1 Limosilactobacillus galli
AAAAGTGGCATCATGATCAGTTTTGGAATAGCTATTCCGTTGACCAGCAATCTGGGCCTGGGTTTGATATTCAAGGTATTTTTGA
>NZ_CANCWK010000366.1:0-85 GCF_947381495.1 Limosilactobacillus galli
ACTTGGTTGAGGAAAAGATTCAAGTCCAGAAGTGGTCCCCTGAACAAGTTGCCCATGTGGTGGGGATTGCCTACAAGACGGTCTA
>NZ_CANCWK010000367.1:0-84 GCF_947381495.1 Limosilactobacillus galli
TTTCTCCGCAAGGAGATTACCAAAGGTGAAGCTATAAATAACTATAGTAGTGCTCAGATCATAGCGACTAATGATTGGATGAAT
>NZ_CANCWK010000368.1:0-83 GCF_947381495.1 Limosilactobacillus galli
TTTCGCCTAACCCGTTGATTCAACTCCTCGATTCGCTGTTCGAGTAATGCAATAACAGTGTCAAGTTGGTCAATGTCAAACTT
>NZ_CANCWK010000369.1:0-81 GCF_947381495.1 Limosilactobacillus galli
CTACCCGATTTGCCTGATCATGGAATTCGTCGTCATCGTGCTAAAGAAAAGCGTGGTACGTTCAGTCACGGCCGCTCCATT
>NZ_CANCWK010000370.1:0-81 GCF_947381495.1 Limosilactobacillus galli
TGATGGTTTTGAAATCTAATCATTGAATCTCGCGATACTTTTCTAGTTTGGACGCTTTCGAAGTACCTTGTGAGATCATAA
>NZ_CANCWK010000371.1:0-81 GCF_947381495.1 Limosilactobacillus galli
AATGGAGCGGCCGTGACTGAACGTACCACGCTTTTCTTTAGCACGATGACGACGAATTCCATGATCAGGCAAATCGGTCAA
>NZ_CANCWK010000372.1:0-81 GCF_947381495.1 Limosilactobacillus galli
TTTAGTAGTGCGCCCGGCATGGGTATTAGCTAGGCGGTGAAAGTCCGCTATGGGCCGTAGTAGTCGGAACCATGAGCCGAG
>NZ_CANCWK010000373.1:0-81 GCF_947381495.1 Limosilactobacillus galli
TTGACCGATTTGCCTGATCATGGAATTCGTCGTCATCGTGCTAAAGAAAAGCGTGGTACGTTCAGTCACGGCCGCTCAATT
>NZ_CANCWK010000374.1:0-80 GCF_947381495.1 Limosilactobacillus galli
TTCGATAGTAGCGTGGATTAGCAATCACTTGACCATCGCTAGAAGTCAGGAAGTTTTCGGTATTGAGATCGATTCCAACT
>NZ_CANCWK010000375.1:0-80 GCF_947381495.1 Limosilactobacillus galli
AACCATTAAGGGACGGTTAGCTAAAGCTCAACGCATTTTGTCACGTCGTGCCCGACGAGCTAAGAAAGAACATCGTTCTT
>NZ_CANCWK010000376.1:0-80 GCF_947381495.1 Limosilactobacillus galli
TTCGTGACTGAACAATTATCAAACGAAATGAAGTCTATTCTACAATTGGTGGCTGACGACAATGACATTGTGATTGAGAA
>NZ_CANCWK010000377.1:0-80 GCF_947381495.1 Limosilactobacillus galli
CTGACCGTGGATCATGGTAAAGAGTTCGCTAACTATCAGACAATTGAACGGCAAACTGGTACTCCGGTTTATTTTGCCCA
>NZ_CANCWK010000378.1:0-80 GCF_947381495.1 Limosilactobacillus galli
CTTACCGTGGATCATGGTAAAGAGTTCGCTAACTATCAGACAATTGAACGGCAAACTGGTACTCCGGTTTATTTTGCTCA
>NZ_CANCWK010000379.1:0-80 GCF_947381495.1 Limosilactobacillus galli
TGGCGCACACCAATCGAGATCTTCCTGCTTAATTTACGTCATTAAATTCGTTCAAGTTATTTCTTGCAATCTGCCTTATT
>NZ_CANCWK010000380.1:0-80 GCF_947381495.1 Limosilactobacillus galli
TTCTCATCAACCAATAATTAATTGGTCAGTGCTATTTATTTCAGCTTAGTGGCTAACTTATTCTTGAAATTTAGAAATAA
>NZ_CANCWK010000381.1:0-80 GCF_947381495.1 Limosilactobacillus galli
TTGCCAAAAACTGATTCTACATCGTATTTCCGACGCGAATAAGTATTGGAATTTGAAAGCGACTCGCGAGCTTTAGCTTT
>NZ_CANCWK010000382.1:0-79 GCF_947381495.1 Limosilactobacillus galli
GACTCCTTTTTTAGTCTACTTTGAGTCTAACCTTGTTAGGCTTTTTTTGTTAAATGTTACGAACTAGCAAATCGCGTTT
>NZ_CANCWK010000383.1:0-79 GCF_947381495.1 Limosilactobacillus galli
TTTTTAATGATGTTTGGCCGGAAATCCCGTGACTTTAGTCATGGGATGGATAGGCCCCTTTAGCGCCCGTTAGGGCGTT
>NZ_CANCWK010000384.1:0-79 GCF_947381495.1 Limosilactobacillus galli
AAAGGCTCTTTGTCAATCGGTAAGGATGAAGAGATTTTTGAGAACTAGACTAAGCCACTTTGGCTTTTGGTCTAGTTCT
>NZ_CANCWK010000385.1:0-79 GCF_947381495.1 Limosilactobacillus galli
ACTGGCGCACACCAATCGAGATCTTCCTGCTTAATTTACGTCATTAAATTCGTTCAAGTTATTTCTTGCAATCTGCCTT
>NZ_CANCWK010000386.1:0-79 GCF_947381495.1 Limosilactobacillus galli
TAAATCAATGGTACAGCAAGTAACAAAAAACGATAAAGATAAGAATTCATCTTATCCTTACCGAATATCATAGAACCTT
>NZ_CANCWK010000387.1:0-79 GCF_947381495.1 Limosilactobacillus galli
TAGGCAGATTGTAAAATTTAAGTTGAACATTTAAGTGGACAGAAAAACCCATCAAGGTCTTTAATGGTGTTACCACAAC
>NZ_CANCWK010000388.1:0-78 GCF_947381495.1 Limosilactobacillus galli
GGGGGGGGGGGGGGGGGGGGGGGGGGGGGGGGGGGGGGGGGGGGGGGGGGGGGGGGGGGGGGGGGGGGGGGGGGGGGG
>NZ_CANCWK010000389.1:0-78 GCF_947381495.1 Limosilactobacillus galli
CTCCTTTTTTAGTCTACTTTGAGTCTAACCTTGTTAGGCTTTTTTTGTTAAATGTTACGAACTAGCAAATCGCGTTTA
>NZ_CANCWK010000390.1:0-78 GCF_947381495.1 Limosilactobacillus galli
CGTCATTTGACGGACATCCTTTCATATAGGTTTGGTTCACTTAATATGATACCTGATGTCACGCCGAATGGCGTTTTT
>NZ_CANCWK010000391.1:0-78 GCF_947381495.1 Limosilactobacillus galli
ACGGTCCGTACGAGACTCGAACTCGTGATCTCATCCGTGACAGGGATGCGTCCTAAACCAACTAGACCAACGGACCAA
>NZ_CANCWK010000392.1:0-78 GCF_947381495.1 Limosilactobacillus galli
TTTTTTTTTTTTTTTTTTTTTTTTTTTTTTTTTTTTTTTTTTTTTTTTTTTTTTTTTTTTTTTTTTTTTTTTTTTTTT
>NZ_CANCWK010000393.1:0-78 GCF_947381495.1 Limosilactobacillus galli
TATGGGCAGTTAGCTCAGCTGGCAGAGCAACGGACTCTTAATCCGTGGGTCCAGGGTTCGATCCCCTGACTGCCCATT